>CALIGI010000081.1 GCA_938021205.1 uncultured Pseudanabaenaceae cyanobacterium | reverse complement strand
ACCTGAGTTCGACAGCCAAACAGCCGACCTCTTTCCCTAGCCCTTACTCCTAAAGGAGCAAGGGAACCGAACGCAAAACCGAGGGTTTTCAACTTGTCTCGGTTCCCCGTGACCTTAGGAGAGGGGTTAGGGGAGAGGATGTATTGCCTCTTGTCGAACTCAGGTTATTTGGGTCGTGGTAGATGAATAGAGAAATGGATGGGTTGCCCTAGTCGATCCATTCAGACGAACGAGTCAGACTCAGTCGTAAGGGCAGAAGTTGAGGTCATTCTCGCGCACAATGATTGAATGTGCGGGGCAATGGGATTCTTCGTTCATCTGAATTCTGATTCTGGAGCGGGTGGTACCAATATCGATGGACTTATTCGACCACCATCGCGAAGAATTAGCGCTAAGCGAGGCTCCTTTGGCGGCCAGGATGCGGCCCCGTAGGCTAGATGATTTCATTGGGCAGGACCATATCGTGGGGCCAGGGCGATTGTTGCGTCGGGCGATCGCCGCAGACCAGCTCTCTTCTGTGATCTTCTATGGCCCACCGGGCACAGGCAAAACGACCCTGGCCCAGATTATTGCCAATAGCACCCAGGCCCATTTCATCGCCATTAACGCTGTGTTGGCAGGGGTAAAGCAGATTCGCGAAGCCATTGAGGAAGCGCAGAATCGGCGGGGGCAGCATGGTCAGCGCACCATTTTATTCGTGGATGAGGTGCATCGCTTCAATAAGGCCCAGCAGGATGCATTGTTGCCCTGGGTGGAGAATGGCACGATTGTGCTGATAGGGGCGACGACGGAGAATCCCTATTTTGAGGTGAATAAGGCCCTAGTGAGTCGGTCGCGGTTGTTTCAGTTGCGATCGCTCGAAGACAGTGACCTTGAACAAGCCATTGACCGCGCCCTAAACGATCAGTATTTGGGCTACGGCGAGCTGGCCGTTGAGATGGAACCAGAGGCGCGGGCCCATTTGGTCAATGTGGCCAATGGCGATGCGCGAGCCTTGCTCAATGCCCTAGAGCTAGCGGTGGAAACAACAGAGCCCAATGAAGCGGGGCAGCGCTGGATCACCTTGGATGTGGCGGAGGAGTCAATTCAACAGCGGGCGGTGCTGTACGACAAGGAAGGGGATGCCCATTTTGATACCATCAGTGCCTTTATCAAGAGCGTGCGGGGCTCGGACCCCGATGCGGCACTCTATTGGTTGGCGCGAATGGTCTATAGCGGCGAAGATCCGCGCTTTATTTTTCGACGGCTGATCATTCTGGCAAGCGAGGACATTGGCCTAGCAGACCCTCAGGCCGTGGGGGTGGTGATGAGTTGCGCCTCAGCCTTTGACCGCATCGGCATGCCGGAGGGGCAATATCCCCTGGCCCAGGCAACGCTATATTTAGCGAATACGGTGAAGTCCAATAGCGCGTTGGGTTACTTTGAAGCGTTGAAAGCGGTGGAGAAGGAGCGGGCAGAGGACATTCCCAATGCCCTCAAGGACAACCATCGCGATGCCAAGAGCTTTGGCCATGGTGCGAATTATAAGTATCCCCATGCCTACCGGGAGCATTGGGTGGCCCAGCAGTATTTGCCCAGTGGCTTACAGGGGCAGGCGTTTTATCAGCCGTCGAACCAGGGCTGGGAGAAGGACTTAGCAACAAAAGTAGACCAGCGGCGGGAGGCTCAAATCGCGGCCCTGGCGGAGGGGGATATGGCGGTGCCGGAGGTGCTGAGCTTTGGACCAGTCAATCAGCGGGCGGAGCGGTGGATTCAGCGGGCGGTGAGCCAAAGTGGGGAGCGGTTGGGGGAGATTCGCGATCGCCTCTTCACCCTCGCCCAATGCCAACGCCATCACCGAGTCCTGGATGCCAAGGCGGGCAGCGGTCTGCTGACCTGGGAGGCAGTGCGGCGGGTGCCCGAGGGGCGGGTCTATGCCCTGGTGGCAACGACAGCGGAACGGGAACAGTTGGAGCGCCAGACCATGGATTTGCCGGAGCTCATGAGGCCTGTGGTACTGTCTGGTCTTCGGCCATCTCAGGAGCTGTCGCTCAGCTCAGAAGCCCAGTCTAACAAGCGTGAAGTGCATTACTCCGAGCTGGCTGAAGCGTTGACCTTTGAACGCATCATGGGTCGCAATGTTCTTGCGAGGGAAAACGAGGTTGCGCAATGTTTGACGCAGCTTGTGCAAAAGCTGAGCCCTGATGGGCGCTTGATATTGGTTGAGTCATTGCCCGGCCAGTCCCAACGTCTGTATGAATGGCTGGATACACGTTGGTTAAACAAAAAGTTGCTCAAGCAACTAAAAGAGGCAGAAGAATCTCTCTACCGTTCAGAGCCAAGTTTGAGTTGGGATGTTGAAGCCTTGCGATCGCCCCTAGAAGCCGCCGGATTAGCAGTGACAGTGGAAGTAGAACCGACTGTGAGCCAAGTCCAAATTTCTCAGAGCTTGATTAACTATTGGTTTGGCGATCGTGAACAAAGCTATGCTCAGCGGATTGGCCAAATGCTTTCGCTGGAAGAGGTTCGCAAAGTTCGCCAGGTGTTTGAAACAAAGTTGATGGGACGACAGTTGGAGCTGCGGGGAACGATCGCCTGGGTTGTCGCCAACCCAACCTAAACGGCTCAGTCTGGTTGACACTGGGCAATTGTCTTGCGAACGTACAATGGCACAGGCCAATCTTCAGCAGAGGCGATCGCCGTGGAAACCAATAGCTTGATTGCCCATTGGCAAGAATGGGTAACTTTAGCAGGTTACTTTGGTCTAGCTGGATTTGTGGCCTGGCAAGTTTTTACCCGCAGTTAACCAAAGAATTTGATGCTAGGCAAAATTTGTTTGGGGGCAGCAGTTGTGGCGATCGCCGCTTCCCCACAAGTCATCGCCAGCATGCCACGATCTATCGCCGATAGACCTCACCGCTATCCCAATCCATCGCGTAGTCCGTATCGCTGATGCGTCGCCAAGTGACTTTGCCAGACTGGGTCTCGACTAAAGCACGCTCAGTAATACGCACCACATTATCCCAGGTGAGATCCGGACGCTGAAGCATCTCCTGGAGGTCATGGAGGGCGGCCTGGGCCTGGGTCTCGTTATCAGATAACGAGTGGTGAGTCATGCGGCGCAGGGGATCTTGCTGCACCGCAGAGAATCCTTGGTGCACCGCTGCGGAGATCTTCTCCTGGAGCTGAGCTTGACCTCGCAGCATCTGCTTGCGCACGCCTTCTCTACTGGTGGCATAGAGCGCTGGCAAGCGGTTGAGGGCATAGGCTCTCACCTGGGCAGGCTGAATATATTCGATGGTGCGGGCGGGCAGGCTTTTTAGCTGTCGCTGGAGTTCTTCGTCCACCAGCTTCTCCATGACGTTGACGGAGAACCCCTCGTTAGGCTGGGCCATGACTTTTCCAGATTGAACAGTATTGATTGCATTACCAATAGCCTTTGTTTACCCAATTTTTGGAAGGTTCTCACAGTTGAGATAGGAGGATCAAACAGGCTTTAAAGTTAGTGTTCAAAATTCTCTTCTCAAGATGATTTTTCCAGGCACATCTATACGCGTAGCAAATAGTCGCCCCTCCAACAGGAGTTCAGCCTCGCTATTTGGGAGAGCGCATAAAAACCTAGCTCACTGTCTTTCCATCATCTGAGTGGGGTCAAGTTTTGCACCCAAGACCAAACGACGAATCCCTCCCAGATCTTCAGCGGTGGCAGGACGTAGCTGACATTGATAGGGAAGCATTCGTGGGTCCTGAATTCACTTGACCTAAAGTGCCACATCCGTAATTAAAGGATAGTGATCCGAACCCACGCCTCGCCCCCGGCGGGTTTCGAGCACTGTGAAGTCCCGACTCACCAAAACATGGTCAATCGGAATTTGCAGCGGTGTAATGCTGCTGGGCCAGGTGGGCTGGATCCCGAAGCCTTCCCGCGTATTTTTCAGCTTGGCGCGACGCACTAGGGATTGGTAATAGGGGGACCACATGGTGGTGTTGAGGTCTCCAGCGACGATGAGCGATCGCCCCAATCCCTGGGCGTAATAAGCCAGCTCATCAATATGTCGATTGCGCCCCTCGTAATAGGTGCTGTTGATCGGCGGTAGGGGATGGGTGGCAATGACCTCCACGGGGAAACCACCCCAATCAATCTGGGCCGTAATGCTGGGCACTTCATAGGCCGTGGCTGACCAATTGGGTACATCCACATCGTCCAGGGGCAGCTTGCTATATAGCGAAATACCGAAGTTATCTTCGCGAGGTTCGGTCACGCTGTAGGGCAGGATTTGGTCTAAATCTGCTAGCTCCCGCACCCACTCATCGTTAGTTTCTAGCACCACCAGCAGGTCCGGTTGTTCGGCTTCCACCAGGCTATAAAAACTGTCGTAGTTGCGGTTGTCTGTGAGGACATTACTGACCATGACCCGCATGGGCTGACCTGGATTTCCCAGGGTGGGTAAGGGGAAGTACCAGGGCGCGATCGCCACACCATTCAGACCTAAGCAGAAAAACGCCACCCAGAGCCAGGGCTTCGTCTGCGTCAGCGCCAGCAGAATAAAGGGCACCCAACTCAAGACGAAATACTGGAAGCGAAAATGGCTCAGCAGCTCAAAGAACAAATGGGCGCGACCGAAATAGCTCAAGGTCGACACCAAAGCAATCAGTAGCATCAGCGGAATCGCGATGCCATTGATCACAGTGGGGATATGTAACTGTTTTTTGGCCGAGGAAGAAGTCATTGGAGCAAATGACGCAAGAAATAGCGGATGGTAAAAGCGAGTTCAGCCTTGCCGCAACCATCGCTAGAGCGATCGCTGCTAGACAAACTGCGTGGCTGCACGAAGGTTATGACACAACTTTTTGACCTGTGCCAGGTCTTTGTCCCCCGGAGAATGCTCCACACCACTCGACAGGTCGATCCCCCCCGGTTGAAGCAGGCTGAGAGCCTCCACCACGTTGTTCGGCTTAAGGCCACCGGCTAGGAGCCAAGGCACAGCTGGCGCAAACTGTCGCAGCATGGCCCAGTCAATTTGATGCCCCGTGCCTCCTAGTTGGGTGGGGTGGTAAGCATCCAGTAGCAGGGCATCCACGGTTTCTGTGAAGGTCTCTGCTAAGGCCAAATCCTCAGGGCCTCGTACTCGCACGGCTTTGATTAGCTCCACCTGGGGCATGACTGCTCGAACCTGCTGGGCAAATGTTAAAGGTTCGTCGCCGTGCAGTTGAACTCCGGTGAGCTGACCCACTTTGACGGTGTTTTGAATGGTGGGCAGGTCAGCTTGGGCGAAGACGCCGATGCGTTTTGTATCGGGGGCATGGGTTATCAGAACGTTGGCGATCGCCCCGATAGCTGTCGGTTCAATCCAGCGGGGCGATTTGCGCACACAAATAAAGCCCAGCGTTCCAACGCCCAGATCCGTAATGGCTTTGGCTTGGTCAGCTTGGGTAATGCCGCAGATTTTGAGGCGCAGGGGAGGGGAGAGGGGAGACATAAACCCAGATGAATCAATGGAGACAAGAGGCAAATCGATCCCCTCGCACTGCATGCGTTCCCCCTGGAAAAGAGGGACAGGGATTGATCGAGTGGGCAGCGAGAAATGGTGAGCGGAAGGCAACAGTCGGTAAACCCACACCTGCTTCAACCCACCCCATTCGCTATCGTAGAGCAGTAACCCATCCTGGCTTTAGCTATGCAATCCGGCCTGCGCATCGGCTCGATCTTTGGCATTCCCCTTCAGATCCACCCCTCTTGGCTAGTGGTTGTTGGTTTAATTACCATTTCCAATAGCTTTGAGTGGCAAACTGCTTATCCCCAGTGGGGAACTGCGATTACCTGGAGCGCAGGTTTGGCCTCGGCTCTGCTGCTGTTTAGCTCTGTTCTGCTCCATGAGCTAGGCCACAGCTTGACCGCGCGTAGCCAAGGGATTGACGTTAATTCGATTACGCTTTTCCTCTTTGGGGGGGTGGCCTCGATTGATAAAGAGTCGAAGACGCCGGGGCAGGCCTTTCAAGTGGCGATCGCCGGTCCTGCGGTTAGTATTGTCCTCGGTCTTCTACTTCTGGGGATCCTAAACTTTCTCCCCGTAGGAACTCCCTGGGCTGTGCTGCTGGGCGACCTCAGCCGGATCAACATTATCCTGGCACTGTTCAACTTGATTCCTGGACTGCCGTTAGATGGGGGCCAAATATTGAAAGCAGCGGTGTGGAAAGCCACGGGCGATCGCTTCAAAGGTGTGCGCTGGGCCGCACGCTCCGGAGCCATCATTGGCTGGTGTGCAATTCTCCTGGCCTTTGCAGGCGTCTTTATCTTGAACGAACCCGGCCTCCTCTGGATTGGTCTCCTCGGCTGGTTTGGGGTGCAAAACGCCCGTAACTACGATCGCGTCACCAGCCTCCAGGAAAGCCTACTCAGTCTCAAAGCCAGCGATGCCATGACCCGAGGCTTCCGCGTCCTCGATGCAGACCTCTCTCTCGAGGATTTCACCGAAGACTACTTAATTCCCAAGCGCTCCCCGGTTTACTTCGCTGCCGCTAATGGCCGCTACTGTGGCTGGGTTAATCCTGACGACATGCAAACCATTGAGCGCAGTGAATGGTCCTACCAGCCCGTGCGTAAACTTGTGGCCTCGCTCCAGGACATCGCCACCGTGACTGAAGGTGACACCCTGGCCAGCATCATTCAGCGCATGGAAAAAGAGGCACTCAAATTCATCACGGTGTTGTCCCCCGCTGGAGCTGTCGCCGGCGTGGTTGATCGCGGTGACCTCGTTCAAGCCATTGGCCAATCTATGGGCTTCCGGTTTCCCAAGACAGAGATCGACCGCATCAAAGCTGAAGGGAGTTATCCGCCAGGGCTGCAATTGGCCGCGATCGCCGATTCCATCGAGCTTTAAAGCTCAGCGCCCAACAATGACATAGCGACCTTCCAGGCGTACATTGCTGTACGCCTTTTTTTAGCGATTATCCACCTGATGCTCCGGTACCAACGCCGCAACCTCCGCCAGCTCAGTTTGCGTCAGACTCCGCTCCACCAGCTCCACCCCAAAACAATCCTGAGCCGCCGCCATCAAAGCTTTCATGATCTGCTCGACTTCCAGCTCAGACCGCAACTGTGGCAACACATCCACCTTGCCAAACACCTGCTTGAGCAAGGCAGCATTCGGCCTCAATCGCATCGAGCCATGTTGTAGCAAACAGCCCGCTTGCCATAGCTGGGCACTACCAATGAGCTTTGCCCCAGTTTCCGTCACCAAGTCCGCTGCCGTCGCCGTTCCAAAGCAATCGGGATTGTGGATATAGCCCCGCCCGGCCTGGCCAAATCCCAGGGGGACGCCTAAACTTTGCCAACCCTGGATAAGAAATTGACAGACCTGTTCATAGACGTCCGCTCGCTTGCCTTCCAAGCCTGATGTCACGATGGAGTAGGTCAACTCCCCTTGGTGGAGGACTGCACGGCCTCCAGTGGGTCTGCGGACCAGTTCTAGCGGCTGATTGGCGTAGGATAGCGATCGCCAGCGCTCCGGCCAGCGCTGCTGATGATAGCCCAGCGAAATTGTTGCCGTCTCCCATTGGTAAAACCTAAGTACCGAAGGCCAAGAGCCTTGCCGATGCTGTTCCAACAACCAGCGGTCCAATGCCATCTGCATCACCCCGCTTAGTCTCATGGACGGCAACAAGCACCACTGCGCTTCATTAGAACGGCTCGAAGCATTCCCTGATCTAGACTGTGTTCGCCAATCATCCACCTTGCCCCCATCCTCCTGCTGATAGCGAGTCCATCAACACCAGTCCCTATCCGCAACCATCCAACAAAAAACGAGACATAGATACAACCATGCCTCGCTCAAAAAAATAATTCAAATCATGAGGCCTATGGCCTGAAATCTCGCGATTCAAATCTTGAGCAGACTATCCGAGTCATCTGCCAAAGTCGCAACGATAGTAATACTACGAGAAATTTCCCCAGCACTCAGGCCCGCCAAAGTTCGACTCGTCACAACCACAACCTTGTCATTGAGCAGCGCAAACCGCCCCTCCAAAGTCGTCGTCCAATTCAGCTGCATCAGCTTCAGCGCCAGGTCACCTGCACCGGCCTGGGGCAAATCTCCCACAACAGACCACACCGTCAGCGTGTCATCGTCCGTGAGACCGGTGAGCTGTACAAACACTTCATCGGCAGAACCGTAGCCAAATTTCCATAAATATCCTTCCTGGCCATGACCCACCATTGCCGTCCCCTCCTGCTCCAAGCTGGAGATGACGGTCTCGATCATTTCGACATAACTAGGGGACTCATCGTCCTCCGTTGCATCGGTTGTCGCATCGAGGTTTGCAGTGTATGCGGTCATAGTGGGTCTGCCTAAGAAGGAGTGGGGGTACATCTATGTCATCAAAGACAATCTGTAACCAAGGACAGCCTATGCCGTCAAGGACAGCATTTCTTGCTCAAAGGCATCACGGCTTTCGAATATTTCAAAGGCCTGATCCATGCCACTGAGCTCAAAGACCATCTTAATCTGCGCATTGGGAGAGCAGAAGTACAGTTTACGACTGGCTGCAAGAACAGACTTGAGGGTCGAGACCAGCGCCCCCAGGCCGGAACTGTCGATGAAAGTGGTCTCTTCCAAGTCGATCAAAACCATGGAGGTGGAGCCTTCAAGTATTTTTTCAACTTGGCCCCGTAGTTCCTCAACGCGCGTTCCGTCGAGGATGCCTGCGGGCCGAATGATGCTGTCTGCGATACTCATATCGATATGAAGCTAAAAACTACAGGGGTAACTCATAGGTCTCCCGTAGGAGATACAGCTAATACTACCCAGGAAAAATAGAGAGTTCCTGAGAGAGCGTGTATTGTTCCGAAGAATAAACTCTAAAGCTTCCTTAAAGTTAAGATGCCCAGCTCTTCCTAAGAAAACGTCGAAAGGGAGATGGAGCATAAAGAAATTAGATTTTATTTTTGGCTCCGAATTGAATTCATCCTTGCGATCGCGACCTCTGCTCTAGCTCAAGATAAAAGACAAAATTAATACTGCCTTTACGTCACTTTCACAGAAACTCACATAAAGGCTGTGCATTAGGAGCTCAACTATCCCTAGGGAAACCTCCAACCCGACTTGCAACCTCACCCAATGGCTCTGCACTCCCTAGCTTGTCAGCACAAGCTCTCCTAGAGCATGGCAAAAAACGCATCATCGAGTTCATATCCCAACACCTGAGTCATGGCCTTAAGGCGGGCGTTACCAGACATGCCATGTTGTTCCAGCCAGGCATAGAGGATAAAGACCTTCGCCATCACCCAGATCTCCAGGGACTCAGGATTATATTGAATGCCTTCTGTGGGATGGAACTGGTGGGGGATCAACATTGCCACATAGCGAGCCAGCTCTCCTCCCTGCCAATCAAGGTACAGCGGGAGCCAAGGATAAGCGGCATCAAGGCGAACAAACCACAGGCGAACTTCAGCAATTTCTGACAGCTCCCGAGGATCAGTTTCCTCACGGGGATAGTCAATTTCAAACTTCAGACTGGGCTCCCCATTGGGATCAGCGATCAGCGAATTCATCACCGCTTGAGCAGGCTTTAAATCCAACTGCTCCAGGGCTTGTTGATTGAGAGAAATTGCAGTAGCCATAGCCTGGTTGAAGTGAAGGGCACCAGAGGAAATAGTAGCGATTAAAAACCGCTCTGCAAAGGCTGTCTGGGGGCGGAGTCGTCGCGGGTCCCGCTAGAGTTATACCGATCTCTCTAATGCTCATCTGCTGGGTCAGTGGCACCTATTTAAGTATGGGCTTAAACCTTTACGAGCACTGAAGCAGTCTCTGCCGCAACTTCTAAGACCAATTCTTCTTGCTCCCTGGCCACAATCTCAAAGGGAGGCTCTACCAAGGCACAGGCCTGCCAGGCCCCTTGAACATTGACGCTTAACTTCTCACATTGGCCCCCTCGTCGCCCTTCTGGACGATAAAAACGGCAATGGCGGCAGCTAGAAATAGACGTCGAGATGTCCTGCATAGCGATGCTATTCAATAGCCCATGGAGAATCTGCATTTCCATAATGGCTAAACTTTGAAACTGGGATCATGCTGGTCACAGCAATCCAATGGCTTGGCAGTGGCAGATTTCATCACATTTCCGAACTCAAATGAGCTTTAGATTTTCTTCGTTATTGCTTTAGTTTAAGCAATGTAATTTATCGGTTACCTTTCGGGTTTGTAACGTTGTTTCTCTCTACAAGGCTAAAGATTAACTTCGATTTCAAAATGCTGAGATGCCTTGAATAACCGTCGCGACAATCTGTCTGAATTTTCAGGAGGTAATGCTTGCTGAAGCAGGTGTTTTTGAGGCTAAAAATCACTGGGGAGCATTTCACCTAGAGGACTACCGCTGAGTGGCCCCTTTGCCTTGGCAGGGTCTTGAGCCGGATCAGGGGGCATCCCTCAGGGCTGGACTCTGGTTTATCTCTTGGGCGGAATTTAATATTTCTCCTTTAACACTGGCTTGCTATGACCGGAAGCCAGGTCAGAGGTTTTCTGGATGGCTTCCGCATCTCCTTCCTCGGGCGTGATGAGATTGGGGGTGGGGTAAGCACTGGCTGGTTGGGAGCGCTTTTGAAGGGCGTCTGCTTCGCAATCGCTCCTCACCTGACGCATCCTAGCTGCAGTGCGCCGTTCCAATTCCGCTTGTTGGAGCTGGCGCTGCACCTCCTGGGATTGCAAGCCTTGGAATGCCTGGGCCCAGACGGCTTGCTTCTGATGCTCGGGAGGCGAGGTGCTTTTAAGGTTGGGCAAGGATTCTTTCCTCGCCAAGGGGGGCTGCTCATTGCCCTGGAGTGGCGCTAAAGGCCCTGTCAATGATGGATCTTGGGACAATCCTTGGATCGATGCAGATATTGCATAGCTTTTGCCCTGGAAGGATATCTGTTTCAGCCAGGTTGGGGCTGGGGAGCTTAGCTCAGGCTGGTTGTTTCCTGAAGCTGGGGCAGGCTGGGAAGGGGTCGTGGGGGGAGCAACATTAGCGGGAGCGGTGGGACGGGGCCAGGCCACTGGAGGAAGTCCCGTACGAGGCTGTAGCTGCCGGGGAGCAATTCCAGGTTCAGGCTTGGAGCGTCTCTGGGAGCGTGGCTGAGGCGACTCAGCGGATAGCTTGTCTTTTAACCGCTGAAACATCGCCCCATGGACTTTGTTAGGGCTCAGCTCTGAGTCCTGTGCTTGCTCATCAGTATCAGCACTGGGTCGAGTGGATTCAGCTTGACATGCCTCAGCTTGGCGAGTCTCCTCGACCGTTACTGAGCTAGGCGGCCCCTTTTTCCAGCTCTCCGCTTCCTGGGAGCCGTCGGGTTGGTTGGCATTCTTGTCCGCTTGCCACTGTTGAGTCATGCAAAAGGCGCAAACGCCCCAACGTTGCAATTCACCTTCCGGAGCCGGAGTTTTGCATTGGGGACAGGGCGGTACCTGATTGATTTGCTGCTGGCGACGCTGGGACCAACGGTCAAAAGCTTGGGTGGCAGATTCGGCCTCTTCAGGGTGAGGTTGCTCGTTCTCGGGAGGGGGTAGACGACTGGGATGCTGCTGCCACTGAATCTGTTGTTGGTAGGAGTTGAGTCGTTTATCTACGGTGACGGCACCGCTGCTGCCGGGACGGTTGTGCCATTGGGCGGTGGAAAAGCGAATCTCCTTCAATCCCAAGATTTTAAAATGGGCGCGTTGGTTGAGCTTTTTGAGAATGCGGCGGCGCTCAAAACTGAGGTTTTGCGACCAAACGGCTGTGGAAGTGGCGACTTGGAGAATGCCGTTGTGCACTTCTAGGGGGCAACTGTGTTGAGCAACTGAGGCCCCAACGATCGCTTCCCATTGGCCCATTAAGCGCTTGAGTTGGCGCTGTTCATCCCACTCTCCCCTCGAACCTATACCCTTCAAGATTCCATTGAGGGGTTGAATATCCATGGTGTAATCCCAGACAGAATAACGAAAATGAAACGCCTGGAAGCCAGTCAGGCCGACTGCTGTACCCAAGGATGTTCCACAGCTAACACCCAATGAGAGACAAGGGGGCGATCGCCCCAGAATCTATATGGGTTTAGGTACCAGGGAGAAAGTCAAGCCGCACCGCTGACAAATTGCCAACGACTGGTATACTCTGGCAACCAAATACGCAATTGCGCAAACAACTCACCCCCCGAGTGGTCTGATGAGCCAATCTTCCTCCGCTACTACTTTACTCAAAGCCCCTGAGATCTCTCTCAAGGTCGGCTTACAATCCGTCCTCCAAAGTTTGGACGTTCAACTGGAGGATGAACTGGTTCGTTACCGCCGGGAACGCCGTCGCCAAGCTCAAGCAGACAAGCTTAAGGCCCAGCAGGCATTGGCTGTTCAGGCATCAACTGCTCAAGTAGAAGTCGCTCAGTTGGCTCCTGCGGTGGATGTTGTGGAAGATGCATCTGCGATCGCCGCTCCCCAGGCTGAGGGGCTAACGGAGGCTTTGGGATTGGCTGCGGCTGTGGAAGCGGCACCTATTAATGCTGATGGTGGAGCTGCGATCGCTCCCGACAGTTCCAGTCTGGCCCTAGTGCGTCACACCGACGTCGATGCCGAGGGAGGCGAAGAGGAAGATTACTTCGCCTCCTCCGCTGCATTACTAGAGAGCCTAGGCACGATGCCCGAGGAAGATCTAGAAGGCATCAAGCTCCAATCTGAAGAAACCTCCTTCCTCAAACAGTTGATGACCCCCGCTGGCGTGGGCGCTTCCCTGTTGGTTTTGGCAGCCGGTGCAGCTTCTGGCTACCTGATGATGAACCCCAACAGCGTCAGCCACCTGCGTTTCTCTGAACTTTTCCCTGCGAATGATGCTCCCGAGGAAGGCATCGTTGCTGCCAGTCCTCAGGTGGCCAAGGACATTCCTGCTGAACTTCCTCCGGGTGCCCCCGATCTGACCCAGCGTGAATTCATTCAGCTCTCCCTTAGTAACTTGGGCAGCTTGGATCCCGATGGCAACCCTATCCACAACAAGTCTAGCCTAGGCAATCTGGCGGGCCTCGGCGGTCTCACCGTTGCGGCGGCTCAGCCCCTTCCCGGCAGTCTGGGGATTACTCAAAGCGCTGGCGGCGGCGGCACTGCCCCCGGTGGTGCGCCTTCCTTCCCGACCGTGATTCAGCCCATTCCCCAGTCCGGTCTGCTGTCTGGCCTGAGTAATGCCGTGTCTGGTCGCTCCACGGCGGAGCAAATGATTGCTGCAACGCCTCTGCCTGCCGTGGTTTCGCCCGTGGCTCCCGCTCCGGCCCCCGCCGCCATCGCTGCTGCTCCCGTGATTCAGCCCATTGAAGTCACGCAGCTACCGACTCCTGCCCCAGCCCCTGCTCCTGCCCCCGTCGCAGCAGCTCCGGCTCCCGTTGAGGAGTACATCGAGGAATATATTCCTCCCGCTCCCGAAGCAGAAATTTCCTACTGGGAGCCTGCCCCGGAAGCTGTAGAGCCTGAGGCTATCGTTGAGACCTACGAAGCCTTTGAGCCTGAGCCCTTTGAGCCTTATATCCAAGCGTCTTACATCGTCGTTGCGCCTTATATCAGCGACGCAGCCTTGGCGGATATCCAAGCTCTGGTTCCCGATGCCTATGTGGAGAACTACGACACGGGAGCCTATATCCAAGCGGGTGTGTTTGATGATGCTGCCAGTGCCGGTGACTTGCTCATGCGCCTGCAAGAGCAAGGCATTTCTGCCAGCGTTGAAAATCGCTAAGGAACCAGACTTAATCATTAGACCTTCCCCTTGCTAAGGGGGAGCGAGTCCAATAACGGGATGAATAAATCCTCGTTCCAAAGCTGACTAGCTGCATTGGTTTAGTCTTTAAAACTGGACAATGGCCCTAATCCAAATGCGGGATTGGGGCCATCGTTTTAAGCGCTTGGTCCGTTGCTTTTCTGGATGGCCGTAGAGATATGTTCTCTGGCTTGAGGTGGTTCAACCTTTTCTGGGATGAGGGTTTCCCTTACCTAAGGGCTAAACCATCTGGGGCGATCGCAACCGCCGCGACATAATAGGACCAGTGCCATAAACCAATGGCCAGACGGGTCGATGACCAAAAGGGTTAAACAACCAAGGGTTAAACAACCATGGGATTGATGGATCGAGTTGGACGAGTTGTGCGCGCCCAAGTCACCCACTGGGTGAGCCAAGCCGAAGACCCCGAGCGTATCCTGGAGCAAACTGTCCAAGACATGCAATCTGATGTGGTGGAGCTACGCCAGGCCGTCGCCCAGGCCGTCGCGACGCTCAAGCGCACCGAACGCCAACTGGTCCAAGCCGATGCCAATGCTTCCGAGTGGCAGCGCCGCGCTTTCATGGCGGGCGAAAATCGCCAGGAAGCCCTCGCCAAGGAAGCCCTCACCAAGCGCCAGGGCTACATTGCCACAGCAGAATCCCTCGCCAGCCAAATTGTCAAACAGCGCCAGTTGATTGACCAGCTTAAGAAGAACATGCGTTTGCTGGACAGCAAGCTGGAAGATTCCAAGTCCAAGAAAGATATGTACGTGGCCCGCGCCCGTTCTGCCGCCGCAACCAATCGTATGAACGATCTCCTGGAACGGACTAATCCTGAAGGGGCGGGTGCCGTCTTCGAGCGCATGGAAGAGAAAATCCTCACCATGGAAGCCCAGGCTGACCTCACTGCCGAGATGCAGCATGATCCCGTGGCGGAACGCTTTGCCCAACTCGAATCCCAGAATCGAGTCGAGGGTGACTACCAACGCCTCCAACAGCAAATCAATCTGCCCGGTGTGGGTAATGCTGCCAGTGGTCGTGCGGCCAACATTAATACCCAGGTGGTTCAGCCCAGAACCATTCGCTCCAACCCGCCCCAGCTACCGCGCCAAACTCGCCCAGCCCCTAATCCAAGTCATCAAACTCGCCCCGCTAATCCTCAACTTCCGGAGAACAAGACCCCCGAGCTTCCCCCCTGGAACTAGCCATCGGCAATAAAGCGCTCTATTCCCCATCTGGTCAAGCCTGGCAACCCATCCTTCATCGGTAATAATCTGTAATTCGCCAGCCCTGGGGTGAAGCCATTAAACTAGGGGAGATTGCTGCTAGCTGACCCCAATTTTTGGGCGGTTTGTTTGCACTGCCTGCCTGTAGAAGGATTCAACAAGGATTCAACCAGACCCATGGGACTTTTTGATCGTATTAGCCGAGTGGTTCGCGCCAACCTCAACGACGTGGTGAGCAAGGCTGAAGACCCTGAAAAGGTTCTTGAGCAATCCGTTATAGATATGCAGGAGGACCTGATTCAGCTGCGCCAGGCTGTAGCCCAGGCGATCGCCTCCCAAAAGCGAACCGAACAGCAGTTTAATCAAAACCAGTCCCAGAGCAATAGCTGGCAACAGCGCGCCCAGCTCGCCATGCAAAAAGGCGACGAGAATCTGGCCCGCGAAGCCCTCGTTCGCAAGAAGAGCTATGTAGACACCGCCAATTCTCTCAAGACTCAGCTCAACGGTCAATCCACCCAGGTCGATCAGCTCAAGCGCAGCTTGATTGCCCTAGAAGGCAAGATTTCTGAGGCCAAGACCAAGAAGAATATGCTCAAGGCCCGTGCCCAAGCGGCAAAGGCCCAAGAGCAACTGCAATCTGCGGTGAGCAACATCGGCACTAGCAGTGCAATAGGTGCGTTTGAGCGCATGGAAGAGAAAGTCCTCAATGCTGAAGCCAGAGCCCAAGCAGCAGGTGAGCTCGCGGGGGCTGATCTCGAAACACAGTTTGCCCAGTTGGAATCGAGTAGCGGCGTGGAAGACGAATTAGCCGCGCTGAAAATGCAAATTGGTGGTGCCCCTGAAGCCCAAGCTGCCCTACCCGTCGCAGAAGAAACACCCATCACTGATGCCCAAACTCAGGCTAGCCCTGTTGATGCTGAGCTAGATGCGCTCAAGCAGCAGCTCGATAATCTCTAGGGCCAGATCGCCAGGCCCAATGGCCTCTGGAAAATCCCAAAACAAGTGCAGCTTCCAAAAAGCTTCATTCATCTATTCCCCGTTCCAGCACCTTGCCTACCCCGGCATCGGATTGCTGGGGTGGGGATTTTTTTGATCAGCCTTGCGCGAGTCAACTCATTGGGCTGCGATCGCTGCGATAACAACTACCAATGCCCGTGAAGCATAGACCTACAAGCAGTTCTTTCGAACGTTTCAGCAATGGGAGAACTGTGTATCAGAACTGCAAGGCAGCCCTCTAGCCCGCAATGAACCGATCACAATCCGGAGTATTTTTCGAACAGATATTTTTTGCTAACGAGTCCTGACGACTCCCATGGGCCGACGAAGCTTGAGTTAAAGCGATGTGTAATAAGTCACTTTAATCCATCGCCATAGCTGCATTACCGCCGAAACACCAAGCTCTTTCCAGCGCGACAACCATGGCTCTTTTCGACTTCACCAAGCCTGCCGCCCACTCTGCTGCTTCTTCTAGACAATCTGGCGCAGAACCGGCCCAGCCTAGCCATGATGCCGCTCCATTGCCAAGCCAAACTGAGCCTTCCGAAGCAATTGAAGCGCTCTGTCAGTTGCGTCTGGCTCTGGACTTTGCCACGGCTCGCCAAGCCCTGACCCGTAAGCATATGATTCAGGCCCAGACCAAGCTAGAACGCGGCTATCAGCAGTGCCAATTTGCCCGGCGCGTGGAGAGCCGCCTCCTCAATCAGCGAGCCCAGCGACGCAACCAGGATAGCAGCGAGGCCATGGCTCAGCTTCAGTCTCAGCTCACGCTACAGGCGGAGCATATCGCCTCATTGGAAGAGCGTATCCTAGGTATTCAAGACCAATTAGCTCAAATAGAAGGTTTCACCGCTGCCCCTCCTAGCAGTCCTTGCAGTGCCCTGATGCCACCTGGGCTGTGGTCACGTTTCACGGGGCAGATTGAACTGTAGGTAAATCGTTCGAATTCTTGTTTGGCGATCGCCCATGAGGATAAAGCCCCTAAAACCCCAGAGCTAAAGCAGAACTGCTTTAGCTCTGGGGTTTCTGCTTGAGAAAACATTGGCTTAGCCCTAACAGCTTTCTGTAACATCTCTCATGGTTTAGCTCCACCCAACCCGCCTAGCCGTGACAGGATAGGAGACAATGGAAATTCTGCGCCCATCGGCGGGGAGAGACTGGGAGCAAAGTTCTGCCCAGTTGCTTGCCTCGCCTAAGTAGCGCACTTTATGTCTCGATTCACGCGTTTAGGAGGTTCATCATGGCTAAAGCTCTGGAAATGACGGATGGCCAGTTTGAAGCGGAAGTCCTCAAGGCCGATGGCCCGGTCCTCGTCGATTTTTGGGCCCCCTGGTGTGGCCCCTGTCGCCTAATCGCACCCTTGATGGACTGGGCTGCCCAGACCCATGAGGGTCTTAAGGTTTACAAAATGGAAGTAGACCCCAATCCTGAAACAATTGCTCGCTATAAGGTTGAAGGCATTCCAACCCTGTTGCTAATCAAAGATGGCGAAGTGGTTGCTCGCAACGAAGGCGCTATCAATAAATCCAAGCTGGGCATTTTTATTGAAGAGCACATGGCTTAAGTTCCCATAAGAGAACGACTTATAGATTCGACATCAGCGCTTGGGGACGTTCCCTGGGCGCTGATTCTTTTGGGATTGCCATGGTGTTTGTTTCCAACGGCGAATCCCACCATTTCCGTTTAGGATCAAAATCTAATTGGCTCCTCCCAATCCTCCATTGCTGCCGCATTGCTATGTCCAAATTCCAAATTTCCGATCGCCTCATTCCCCTCCAAGGCAATGTTTTTGCGGATATGGACCGAGCGAAAACAAGGGCGAGGGCGGCGGGAAAAGACTTAATCGATCTATCCCTCGGCTCTTCGGATCTGCCAGCGCCTGCCCATGCAGTGGAGGCGATCGCCAATTCTCTCCCCGACAGCAACACCCATGGCTACCTGCTCCATGGCGGCACCCTGCCCTTCCGCCAAGCCGCTGCGGCCTGGTACGAGCGCAAATTTGGCCTTGCAGTAGATGCTGAAACGGAAGTCCTACTGCTGATCGGCTCCCAGGAAGGCACCGCCCACATCCCTCTAGCAGTGATGAACCCCGGCGACATCGCCCTGCTCCCCGACCCCTGCTATCCTTCCCATCCCGGCGGCATCCACCTGGCCAATGGCAAGATCCATTCCATGCCGGTGCTTGCGGAAAATAACTTCTTGCCCGTTTTTGAGGAGATTCCGGCAGAGGTGCTGGAGCAGTCCAAGCTGATGGTGCTGAGCTACCCCAATAACCCCACCACCGCTGTGGCTCCCCTGAGCTTCTTTGAGGAGGCAGTGAGCTTTTGCCAGCGTAAAAGCATTGTTCTCGTCCATGATTTTCCCTATCCAGACTGGGGCTTTGATGGGGTGCCCATTCCTTCCGTGCTCCAGGCCGATCGCGATAAAGCCACCTCAATCGAATTCTTCTCTATGTCCAAGTCCTACAACATGGGCGGCTTCCGGGTGGGCTATGCCATTGGTAATGCTGAGTTGATTGCAGCATTGCGTCAGGTGAAAGCGGTGGTGGATTTTAATCAGTATCGGGGGATCTTGAACGGGGCGATCGCAGCCCTCTCTGGTCCCCAAGACTGCGTGCTCGAAACCAACCAGCGCTTCCAAACTCGCCGGGACATTTTTGTTGAAGCCCTGCACAAGATCGGCTGGAACGTCCCCAGCCCCAAAGCCAGCATGTACATCTGGGCCAAGCTACCGGAGCAATGGCAAGGACAATCCATGGCCTTTGCCACCCAGCTCGTGGAAGCAACGGGCGTTTGTGTCTCTCCGGGGATTGGTTTTGGTCTAGCAGGAGAAGATTACGTGCGCTTTGCCCTGGTCCATGACGGCCCCATCTTGGAAGAGGCCGTGCAGCGTATTGCTGGATTTATGCAAGCCTAGTGGGTTCGGGCTGATCAATCAGCGTTCTTTAAAGCCCGCGCCATGTCTCGATTATCTTGCTTCTTCTTCATATCTTGGCGCTTGTCGTAGAGCTTCTTGCCCTTACCCAGGCCTAGGCTGACTTTGACGTAGCCCTTTTTGAGATACATCTTCAGGGGCACGAGGGTCAGGCCATCCTGCTCTACTTTGCCGATGAGTTTGAGAATCTCCCGCTTGTGTAGTAGCAGCTTGCGATTGCGGCGGGGCTCATGGTTGAAATGTTGGCTGGCGGTGTCATGGGGCGAGATGTGGACGTTGAATAGCCATAGCTCCTCGTCCCGCACCAGGGCAAAGCCGTCTCGCAGGTTGACCTTGCCTGCGCGAATAGCTTTAACTTCCGTACCTTCTAAAACGATGCCCGCCTCAAAGGTGTCGATGATGCTGTATTGAAACCGCGCCTGGCGGTTATCGGCCACAATCTTGAAGCCATCGCTGGGCTGGCTGGATTTCTTTTGTTTAGCCATGTTGTCCTTCTCCGAGTTGCTTAAGCACCTGATGAATGAGGCCTAAGCCTTCCCTTATTTGCCCCGAGTCTTATTGTGAGTCTAGGGTTACTCCACTGCAATGCACCATTCGTGGAGATCATAGGCCACGCAGCCATGTTGAATCAGCGGATCTTGCTCCACCAATCGTTGAGCTTCCGCCATGGATTCAGCCTGGAACAGCAGCATACCGCCCCCGCGTTCTGCCCAGTAGCCGGACTTGGCTTGATGGCCTTGGGCAATAAGCTGCTTGACATAAGCCACATGGGCAGGGACCTGTTTGTCAAAGGCCGCCTTATCCACAATGCCCCGTTCTAGCTTGACGAACCAAGCCATGGCGCGAATCCCTCCAGCGGAAAGGTTTTTTGCATTCTAGAGGATGAGCCTTGCAGTGGGGGGATATCGCTGATCCATATCTGTACCAAATGCTTGGGACGGGGGTTGGGTTCATTGGGCGATCGCCCCCTTTTTTCTCAGGCTTTCCCCCTTCGACAGTTCCGGCTGACTTGCCTACCTTGAGGCGAGTTTTGCCCCACTGACGAAGGAAACTGGCTATGGTCCTGTCACCCCCTGCTCCCTCCAAATCCCCAGCTATTGGTAGCGAAGGTTTAGAACCTAGCCCAGCTCCCACTGCAAAGTCTGTGGCTGCGACTGTCGCCACGACCGTGGAAGCATCTATGGCCGCTCCGGGTCCCCACTGCGATCTGCGCAGTCGCGGCATGGGAAAATTCCCGCCCCGTCTAGCTCGGGGGCCTCGTCCCCAAAACGGCCCCCATGCCAATGTCAACCTGCCCCAGTTGCCATTGCGAGGCCTGAGCAATGCCCAAGCTTCTAGCCCCATTCCTCCCTTAAACACCCAACCTTACGCCACGGCAGCAGCGACCGAAAAAAAGGGCGAAGGCATCCTCACCCTAGAAATGCGCCCAGCTCGCTTGCATGTTTCTAGCCTCTGGCATCGCCTACGCTTCAGTGGGTTTTCGCCCATGGCAAGCCAGCGTCGTAGCACCTGGAAGCCTGGCAAGCCCCGCCGTGGACGTCCTGAAGGGACTAAGGGAGCGGGAAGCCGCTCTCTCTAGTTTCTAGGCCAGCACCAGATCTCCCAGAATCACAGTAGCCCCAAGGATTACACCAATGTTGATGGTTATCCCTGGGGCTACTGGAAATTGAGCGAGATCACTCTGAGCTGAAGTTGCATTAATCCTCTGGGGACAACAACAGCTCATTTTCAGCTTATCTATTGCGTTAGATTGGCTTCAATCTCGAAATGAACGCTCTTGGCGTCCTGATAACAGGCTGTCAAAATCACTGGAGTTGTTTCCTAACACTCGCTGGGTCATGAATAGACCCGCCAGAAGCACAAGCACAAGAACAGGCCAGGGCACCGAAATCAACCCTACAAGCAGGAAACAGCTTAGGCTGAGCAGGGTAACGGACAGTAGAAGCGGGGCAGCAAAGGACATCAAGATGGTCCCTCTGTCAAGGATAAATATGTTATGTAATCTATTGTAGATCCTGTGGGGAGTTCAGTCGCAATCTTTTGTCGTGAATAACGATCTTTTAACGAGTAGCTTGGCTGCTCAGGGCTAGAGTCTATGGGCTGTAGCCCGCTCATGGGGGAGAATAGGAGCGATTGCTTTGTGCTGAACCTAGGAATCGCCTCGCCCCATCCGTTGCTCGCACTCCATGGCCTCAGACCTCCAACCCGGCACGCTCTACATCGTTGCAACTCCCATTGGCAACCTGGGAGACATGACTTACCGAGCGGTGGAAACCCTCCAGGGTGTGGACTGGATCGCTGCCGAAGATACGCGCCACACCGGTAAGCTGCTCCAGGCCTACAGCATCAAGACTCCCCAGCTGAGCTACCACGAGCACAATCGCAGTCGTCGCGGGCCGGAGCTAATTGCCAAACTCCAAGACGGTGCAGCGATCGCCCTGGTCAGCGATGCAGGGGTTCCCGGCATCTCCGACCCCGGTTACGAGCTTGTCCTGAGCTGCTGGGAAGCCGGACTGCGCGTTGTCCCGATTCCCGGTGTCAGCGCGGTGACCACAGCCCTGAGCGCCGCCGGGCTTTCCCCCGAACGGTTTGTCTTTGAAGGGTTTTTACCTGCCAAGTCCAAGGCAAGAAAAGCGGCGATCGCCACTCTCAAAACTGAGCCTCGCACCCTGGTTTTCTACGAATCTCCCCACCGTGTCAAAGACATGCTGGCTGATCTGGCCGAAACCCTAGAACCCGAGCGCTCCATTACCCTGGCCCGCGAGCTGACAAAACTCCATGAGGAATTTTGGCGAGGCACCATTGGGGGGGCGATCGCTCACTACAGCGAACGGACTCCAAAAGGGGAATTCACCGTCCTCGTAGCCGGGGCGGAACTTCAACTCCAAACCTGGACCCCCGATGAGCTCCAGCATGAACTCCAGCAGCTAATCAACCAGGGCCTCAGCCGCTCTGCGGCTAGCAAGGAACTGGCCCAGCGCACCGGCCAGCCCAAACGAGACCTCTATCAGCTCAGTCTCAACCTCAGCAATCCCAGCGAAGACTGAGCCATCATGCTCCGCTCAAAAACAGCCCAATAGAAACAACGACTAAGATGGAAACGCTATCGCTCCATTTGTCGCCACCGCCCGTTCATCTTCTTCTAGCGCCATGAGAACTCTCTCTCCTCCCCTCACCCTTGCCACCTTCGCCCTGGGACTTGGCGCGATCGCACTCTTTGCCCAACAAAACGCCACGCTAATTCCGATCAAGATATTGGGCTTCACCCTGCTCAACTTGCCCCTGGGCCTGCTCCTCACCTTCAGTCTCATGGCTGGCTTGCTCCTAGCCCTTCTCTTCGAGAATGAGTGGAGTCGTCGCCGCTGAGACAGGGGAAGTCAAGACCATAAGCAGTGACCCCTGAGGATGAAACTGTCATGTCCATCCTCAGGGGGCAGATTGGGCCAACTCGCAAGCCTTAACAGTCCGCGGACTCCAATGAATACACCTGTCCATCCAAAAGACACCGCGTAATCCCCTTCGCCTCTAGCCAAGAAGCAGTCTTCGAAATCAACTCCCCATCCGGCACCTTAATCACCCGCTGATTCCGCTGGGAAAATCGTCTTGCCACTCGATGATTCTCAAACACTGGCAATGTTTTCTTCTCCTCCTCCTCTGCGGGTAACGCTCCCAAATCACTAAAAAACACCATTGGCATCGTGATCAAATCTGCTGTCCGATCAATGACCAAATACAACATGCGAGAGAGATTTGCCTCAGACAACGGCTGAATCTGCACAACATCGGCTCCCGAACCACGACGACGCAACGAGGTAATGTTGTCGCTGCCCTCATCCTCGTCGTCTAAGTCGTCATCATCGTCAAAAGCATCGTCAAAGTCTTCGTCCTCGCTCTCTAGGGAGTCAGTCAAATCATCTAAGGCTAGACCTGCTTCAGCCTCATCCTCGATTTCAACAGCAGGTTCTATCTCCTCCTCAACAGCCACTTCAACGACTTCAGGCAATTCCTCTGCCACGGCGGCTCTGGTTCGAGTGCGGCGACGAGTTCGACGCCGAGGATTGCTTTCTAGCGCCTCCTCCTCAGCGACCTCTGGAGACCCAACAGCCTCGATGTTGGCTTGTTCTTCAGCCTCTTCAGCCGCCATCACCCGCTTGAGCCTGGGACGAGTCCGCCGAATGGGCTTCTGCCGACCAGCAGAGGCTTCCTCGACGTCCACAGCTACGACTTCGACAACCTCAGGAGTGACTTCAACGACCTCTGGGGCGACTTCTTCTGCGATCGCTTCCTCGATACCTTCCGCTTCTGCGGCGATCGCCTCCTCCGGTGCCTTTGTCTTACGACGGGATACAGGACGCTTCTTCTCCGAGGAGCTACGGGTACGACGACGGCTGCGAGGGGGGGCTTTTTCTTTTTCTTCCTGAACTATTTCTGAAGCCTCTATGACCTCCGAGACAGCAGGCTCATCCACCGTGGATTCATCCACGACGGCCTCTGTGGCTTTAGGTTTAGCGACTTCTTTCTTGAGCTTGCTGACAGGCTTCTTTCGGCTGCTGCGCTTCTTGCTCTTGCTTTCACCTCCACCCCGCTTTTGTCGAACGAGAGCCTCATAGGTCTCTATGGGCAGCTCGCTCTTCAAGATACGGCTGATGGTACTGACGCTCACGCCATATTGCTCAGCGACTGTCGCTGCTGTCTGGCCAACCTCTTGGTACAGCTTTATGATCGCCTGTTTGTCTTCAGCGGAGAGTTTTGTTGAAGCCATGAAAACCGCGATCGCTGGGCGATCTAAACGAGAGGAATGACAAGCATTTGTCTTTTGCTACGGTAACACGCGAATTTGCGACAAAGGAGGCTTTCCCATGGGATTGTGCCCCCACGTATGTCTCCATTGCATCCCCAAGAGTTTGCTACCATGGAGAACGAACAAAGCTTGGGTTTCAGACTCGGTTTTGAAAAGGCTCCAGTAGCTCAGTGGATAGAGCAACTGCCTTCTAAGCAGTCGGTCGTTGGTTCAAGTCCAACCTGGGGCGTTCATGGGAAAAAACAGAGGGGATTGACTAGCTCGGTCAATCCTCTCTGTTTTTTCTTGACCCTGGAATCGCGCCCATGACATTCGCCTCCGCCGCTCCACCAACCATGTATGAATAAAAAATGCCCGACGCATTAACTGCGCTGGGCATTTTCTAATAATTCTAAAAGCCCATGATGAGAATTGAACTCATGACCTCACCCTTACCAAGGGTGTGCTCTACCGCTGAGCTACATGGGCATATCTAAAACCAGGAACAGAATCCCCGGCTTGTTGAAGAATCTCCTTGCGGAAATATCCCCCAACAAAACCGGGGAAACGAATGATGGGCCGAGTTGGATTTGAACCAACGTAGGCAGAGCCAGTGGATTTACAGTCCACCCCCATTAACCACTCGGGCATCGACCCGCGTCATTCGTCCACGGCTATTGACGATAGCACAACTTCTAAAC
>CALIGI010000080.1 GCA_938021205.1 uncultured Pseudanabaenaceae cyanobacterium | reverse complement strand
GTGATCGCCTCAGGAATCTCTGAGATTTGGTTAGAACTCAGGTCTAGGGATTGTAGAGAAGAGAGCTGTGTGATCGCCTCAGGAATCTCTGAGATTTGGTTAGAACTCAGGTCTAGGGATTGTAGAGAAGAGAGCTGTGTGATCGCCTCAGGAATCTCTGAGATGCAGAAAGGAGCTTCTAAAGTTCGTAAATTCTTGAGATTCCTAACCTCTTTAGGAAAACTATGAATTTTATTTTCAACATAGCCTGCAAACTCTTCCTGCTTTCCCAGGATTAACTTTTCTAGTTGTTCCAGTTTGCCAATCTCTACTGGCAACTCCTCCAATCCCAAACCCGCCAAATCCAGCTCAGTCCACCCCTCATCCGCCGCCTGATCAATCAACCGCAACAGCTCAGCCTTCGTCGTCACCTTCTGCTCTGCCATCGCTGCCCTAGCCCAGTCAAAAACACTGCACCAATACTAACGAAAATCTCCTAACCACCCAAAAAACGCAGCGACCAGAATAGACCTCAACCAAACCACCCGAGTCTCCCTCAACCCAATCCTCAACGGCGGCCCACCCAAAGACACTCGTATTCATCAGGTTTAGGGGATTTCCCCTCACTCAAATACAGTTGCGGCTTTTCGGCCTCTATTGCCCCCATTCTGCTAACCAAGAATTAGCGAAATAACACCATTCCTGTAAATGAAACTCATAGTTTGGGTCACGTCGAGATAGGGGAGCCTTTGCCATAGGAAAGGCAAGACGAAAACGTCGATCCACTTCCTGCCAACTTTGTGAACCTGCCCGTTCATAACGCTGGGCCAATTCCATCTGGCAAGCGATAATGTCTTTGGGACTGACAAACTCCGAGCCTTTCGCAGAGGAAACATCGGCTTTGGGGGAGCCAAACCAACCAAACTGACTCCTTGGCTGGCGACCGGACTGACCATAAAGCGCCAAGTCTCGCACCGGCTGATTCCGTCCCCGCAAGACTTGCCAGGCTCGCCCCCCTGCATAGCCCGTCAGCAAAACAAACCCCACGAGAAAAAAGCCGAGAGCAAAGCGGAATCCCTGCTCCAGAAGCTTCGCGAAGGCGATCGCTTTCACCTTACCCACTCCCAGATTCACCACGGCATAACTCGCCTGGGCACCTTTCAACAGCCCTTGACTGGTCTTCTTAATCACCTCATTCGTCGTCTTAATAGCCTCCACCGTAATCGTCACCCCCGGCGCATGGGCAAAATTCACCCCGCCCCCAAACGTTGACCCCCAATGGGTCCCAAATCCGCCACGAGCCGAACCCTCCTTCTCCAGCGTCCCCGTCAACAACAGCGACTGCTTCGGCGTCGGTACCCGTTTCTTCTTTGTTAGGGCATTCAAGGCCGACAGAACGGCCTTAGCCGAGGGATAGCGTAGCTTTGGGTCTTCCTGCAGCATTCGCTCCAGAATGACGGCAAAACCAATGCTCACCCCCACATACCTCGCCCAGCGCCAGCGCTTCTGTTTCTTGTCGTACAGCTTATCTGGGTCATTGCAGCCCGTCAGCATCGCCAGCGCTGTCACCGCCAAACCATACAAATCACCCGACGGATAAAAATCACCCTTCTCGTACTCCGGTGGCTGAAAGCGAGCATCTAAGGACTGCACCTTATGCTTGGGATTGGGGCGAGAAATCAGCACCGCGATTTCCTTAATATCGCCAAACTTAATAAAGGCTGGCTTGCCGTTTTCTCGACTCTGGAGCAGGGTGCTGGGCTTAACATTGCGATGCAGCATGGGCGGCTTCTGCTTGTGCAAATAGTCCAAGGCTGGCAAGGCATCCTTCAAAAACTCAACGACTTCCTTCTCCTCATAGGGGCGACTCTGGATTTGGTCCGAATACTTCACTCCCTCAATCCATTCCTGCACCACAACCCAGCGGATAATCCCCCCCGCCTGGCATTCAAACACTTCGCGGAACTGGGGAATCTGGGGATGCTCTAGCTGCTGTAGCTCGTTCACCGCTTCCTGCACCTGCTCCCTTGCCATGGCTAGCTCTTGGGCATTACGTGTGCGCGGCGCAAACTCCGTCAGGACACACCAGCCGCCATACCACCAGTCTTCAGCCAGGTACGTGCGGTCATACAAACTCCCACCCAACTGACAGAGAATTTCATAGCGCTTATTGACCGCTGCCCCCGCAGGCAGCTCCAGCGCAACGGGCGATCGCCGTCGCCAGAGGCGGCTGAGTTGTTTCGCAAGGGCAGGCATAGGACGGGGGGAGCAGCCAAGCAAACTCTTGGGGATATTAACATCCTAGTTGGCAAAATTTAGCCTTGGGGAGTGATGCTCACAAAAGTCTGCGCTGATGGATCTCTAGATCCCTGCACAGCATCAGCCCCGATGGCGCAATGGCAGAAAATCTTCTCCTCGGCCAGCCAATCTCCTGTGACACTCCCGACGTTGATGCTACGCATACAACGCGGGCCTCTCTAGGAGGTTAAGCTGCTTCGTTATTAACGGTTTTAGGCCGCAAGTTAACGCCGATTTAAGTGAGGCGCTGTCCATCCCCACTGTGAACAAACCGAG
>CALIGI010000079.1 GCA_938021205.1 uncultured Pseudanabaenaceae cyanobacterium | reverse complement strand
TAACCCCTTCTCCTAAGAGAGAAGGGGAACCGAACGCAAGCAAGCTGTTTCCAGAGCCTTTCATGTTCCCCTCTCCCTGGGGAGAGGGGCTAGGGGTTGGCCTGATTCAGGCCAACCGAGGTGAGGGCAGCTTTGCTCTGTAGAACTCATCAGATATGGCTCAGCAGTGCAAGGTTTATCGGCTGAAAGAGGATGATTAAATCCTTGGAGGTCCCTTAGTGCTGAGCTGGCCTACTGCTGATGGCTAAATATTGGCCGAGGATGGTTTCTAGCTGGTCGAGTTCAAACTGTTTGGCTAATTCCAGCAAAATGTTGAGAAAGGGCTGATAGTCAGGATTTTGCTCAGCGATACTTTGGGCTGTTTGTCGGAATTGTTGCACTTTGCCTTGCAGGCTGAGGTTGAGTAATTGTTGCAGTATTTCAGCAGGAGGAGCCTGGTTGAGCAATGTTGAGCGGGAGGGGGCGGGTGGGTTTGAGGCCCTTGGTGGTGGACTCTCTACTAATTTAGCCGCTGCCTGGGCGAGGGGTAGGGTTAATTCGAAGTAAAAGCAACTGCCGACGCCGACTTCGCTGGTGACTTGGATTTTGCCGCCCATGAGCTGAATGATTTCCTGGCTGAGGGCGAGTCCAAGTCCTGTTCCTGAGCTTTTGTGGAGTTTGTTTCCCACTTGGGTAAAGGGCTGGAACAGTTGCTTGAGGTCATCGGTAGTCATACCAATGCCACTGTCCGTAATGGAAAATTTGAGACGGACTGAACTATTGGCTTCGGTTGCTTGGGCTAGGGCTTGAACTTTGATCGCGACTTGTCCTTGTTGTGTGAATTTTAGGCCGTTGCCGATGAGGTTGAGCAGCACTTGGCGTAGACATTTTGCATCTACGTTCACGCTCTGGGGCAGAGATTCGGTTTGGTAAAGTAGCTGAATTCCCTTTTGATTGGCTTGGGTTTGAGTGATGTCGAGAACTTTCTGGAGCAGTGAGTCTAGATGAACTGGCTTGGGAGCCAGCTCGAGTTTGCGAGCTTCAATTTTGGCTAGATTGAGAATGTCGTTAATTAGACTGAGAAGGTGTTGGCCACAGTCGTTGATCACCCCGACACCATGTTGTTCTTGTTCGGTGAGATTGCTGGAACGACTCAGGATTTGGCTGTAGCCTAGGATTCCATTGAGAGGGGTGCGGATTTCGTGGCTGATGTTGGCTAGGAAATCACTCTTGGCTTGGTTGGCTGCGGTGGCTTCTGTTTTGGCTTCTATGAGGGCTTCGTTGATGTCGCGTAGGCTGGCTTCAGTTTGGGATTGCTGATGGATTTTGAGGCTGAGGGCTTCGTTGAGTTGCTCTAGACAAAGGGCGGTTTGGTTGCGAGAGGCGATCGCCTGGACCACTTGCTGGTACATTTGCTCAAAGGCTGTGAGTACATCCTGAAATTCATCGTTGCGATGATACTGATGATAGAGAAATTGATTGGAGATTTGCCCCTCCTGGACTGCTTTCCCTGCGGTTTGTAAGTCTTGCCTGAGTCGCAGGATGGGGGTGATGACGATGCGCTCAAGGGCCATCATGGTGGAGAGTGTGACGACGCTTGAAATAATGATGACTAGAACCGTGACCCGCCCAATAAAAGCGACAATTTCTGAGGGGAGGTGGGATGCATCTTGACGCAGGATGACCCAGTAGCGATCGCCCCTAAAGGCTGGAGTTTGCCAGGCAATGTCATAGCGATCGCCCCGCTTGAGTTTTTTTTGCTGCTGGGCATCGTGGAATGAGAGTTGGGGGGGCTCACCAAACTGGCCTAGCCGCCTGCCCGCTATGTTGTAGATACAGCCACCCAGGCTAAAGTCAGAGCCTAGATTTTCCAGGGACCTCTGTAACGTAATGGGCGTAGTCTCGGGGGGGAGCAATTGACCTACGACAAATGCCGCATTGAGGCTAGATTCTTGAATCTCGTTGAGGAGTTGCTGCTCATACCGAATGGTGGACGGCAACAGGATAATGAACTCGATGAGAATGATGCTGGCAAATACCCATATGGCCAGGCGTTTGGAGAGGCGGGCTTGGAGGAAACGATCCAGTGTTCTGAGTTGCCTCAACAGTCGCCTGCCTAGGAGATGCTTTGCTAGATGTGCTGTGCTGTGGCGACGGCTAGTCTTGAAGCAGTGAAGGTGAGATTTCGCCATGGGGCATCAGCAGGGAAGAGTCTCTGGACTTCAGGTTGCCCAGACTCCCATGGCGTTGTCTCCCGATAGCAATTAGACGGATGACTGCGGCATCCGCTTAGGTGTCATTGCTTCAGAATTCTGTTGAGGTATTCGGTAGGTTTACTGTTTGACGAAGCCCTTGGCCCTTGTGCTGGAGGGGAGCGTGAGGCAGTTGTTCAGCTCTGCGCGGATGGTGTCGTGGTCCATGTTTTGACCAATGAAGACGAGCTGGTTCTTTTTGGGGCGATCGTTCCATTCGCTGTCATCGAGGGTAAAGCGCTTGCCACTGAGGTGGAACACATGGCGCTTCTGGCTCTCTTCAAACCAGAGGATTCCTTTGGCGCGGAAGATGTTTTCTGAGAGCTTGTTGTCCAGGAAGTATTGAAACTTGCGAATGGCAAAGGGGCGATCGCTCTGAAAAGACAGTGATGTAAAGCCGTCGATGGCTAGATGATCAGCGGAACCATGGTGGTCGTGGCTATGCTCATGCCCATGCCCATGGCCTTCATGCTCGCATTGGTTATTATCGTGGTCACAGTTGCTGTGATCTTTGGCTTCGACGACTGCTTCGTCATGTTCACATTTGCCAGCGTCATGGTCGCAGTTGTCGTGGTCATGGCCATGATCGTGATGATCGTGGCTAGGGCCATGGCCCTTGTCTTCACTTTTTTCTTCGTCGCCAAAATATTTGTCCGACTCGAACAGGCCGACACTCAGAACCAGGGGGAGGGGGACTTGGCTGTGGGTTGTGCGCAGGATACGAGCGCCTTCTTTGACATCACGCAGTTTGACTTCTAAGAGATCTAGATCGGCTTCGTCTACTAAATCTGCTTTGTTGAGAACCAGGGTGTCGGCGTAGAGAATCTGATTGCGGGCGGCTTCGCTGTTGAATAGGTCAAGGCTGTAGTTTTCGGCATCCACCATGGTCACGATGGAGTCGAGGCGAGTGAGATCGCGCAGTTCGGTGCCCAGGAAGGTGAGTGCAACAGGGAGCGGATCTGCTAGACCCGTGGTCTCGACGACGAGGTAGTCGATTTTGTCGTCACGCTCGAGCAGGCGGTAGACCGCTTCTTCGACTTCGCCATTGATGGTGCAGCATATGCAGCCGTTGCTCAGCTCCACCATGTTGTTGTCGTCGTCGTCGGTGGAGATAATCAGTTCATTGTCAATGCCGATTTCGCCAAATTCATTGACCAGGACTGCGACCTTAACTCCGTCCTGGTTTGTGAGGATGTGGTTGAGGAGGGTGGTTTTACCGCTGCCCAGGAAGCCTGTGATGATGGTGACGGGGAGGCCACGCTGGGTGTCTTCCATATGGATGGCGGTTTGGGCGGGAGCAGCAGTGGTCATGGCGCTTGCGTTCGTTGCTATGGATATCTGGGCTTGCTGAAATTTTACCGCGATCTCTCCTTCCTCTGCCCCAGGATGAGGGCCTGTCTATGAATCGTTGGATAGCGTCATAGAGTCGGGTTGTGAAAGGTCGAGATTTGACAATCTGAGGGGTGGGGATCTGGAGAAACCATGGTGCTAGTTGAGGTGGTGATGGCTATTGGATATAAGTCCAATTATTTTGATTAAGCAAATTTGCTCATGATGCACGGTTCGTTGGGGGAGATTTACATTAAGCTTTGTAATGAGCCTAGGCGATGGAAAATTTTAGATGACCTTACGGGAACTCTGAACCTATCTGAGCTGTACGGGCTATGTGATGAATTGATGGTGGCGCTGGGCTGCCGGATAGGGTTTGAAGCATTTATCTATTTAGGGGAAAGGGTTATGGCAGAAGTTCAAGAGCTGGTTCGTAATGATTCTGCTGTTACCCTTGCGGAACCTGGACCAGCGGTGGCTGAGTCGAGAACTCAATTTGTTACGCCGTTCCCCCATTCTGCGAATGTTGTCATCAATCGCCAGCAATCCCTGAGCTGGACTGCGCCTTCCCCTGTGGCGGGTTGCATTGCGGTGAAAGCGGCTGATGCTTTGAGCCAGTTGTGGGTGGAGCATCGAGGGGCGATCGCGGATGTCCCTTCTGTTGATTTTGAACAGTCCATGGTGGTGGCGGTGTTTGCGGGCGAAGGCTTTTTCCGTGAGGTGCCCAGCATTGAGCGGGTTAAGGTTTTGGCGGATGAGGTGGTGGTGTATGTGAGCCGCTTTTCTCGTCCCTGGTCGAAGCACAATGCTAAGGCCGTTATCCAGGTGCCTCAGACCGCATTACCGGTGCGGTTTGTTTATCTCTCTTAATTGAGTAGAGTGTGGCGAGATTGATTTCGAAATTAGGCGGGTTGCGGGAAAATGTTTCCGCAGCCCGCTTTGTCGATTTGAATGGGCACCTAGCCTTTGAAGCCTAACGAGCTAATTTCATCTTTGCGTTCAAGCCCTTGCCTCATCCATCCCCCAGCCCAGATCCCCATCCTCAACCCATCCCAAACTCTGAGCCGAAGGCGATCGCCCAAGGCGGCTATTACAGTGACTCCCACAGTCTTGAGCAGCGGCGGCGCTGGTATGACCCCGTGGCGGTTGCCTATGATCGGGCACGGCCTCGCTATCCGGCTGAGCTGTTGGATCGAGTGATGGCGATAACCGGATGGCAGGCAGGCGATCGGCTTCTTGAAATCGGCAGTGGGCCGGGCATTGCAACCTTGCCCTTGGCCCAGCGAGGCTTGGGGATAACGGCAGTGGAGCCCAGTGCGGCGGGCTGTGCCATTTTGCGAGAACATTGTGGGGCTTACCCAGCGGTAAAGGTTGTTAATCAGACCTTTGAGGAATGGCCGGTGGAGGCTGGGGCCTTTGATGGCGTTGTGGCAGCGACTTCCTTCCATTGGGTCTCGCCGGAGCTGGGCTATCCCAAGATTTGCCAAGCGTTGAAGCCAGAGGGCTGTGTTTTGCTGTTGTGGAATGTGCCGCCCCAGCCCAGCGAGGATGTATGGCGATCGCTCCAGCCCCTTTACGATGCCCATGGCTCTGAACTAGAGACCTTTGTGGATCGGACGAAGCAAGAGCAGCAGCTACGGGATGTGGGACAAAAGCTAGTGGGTTGGGGTCGAGTGGATGGCGGTGGAGTGGATGGCGGTGGATTTGTCAGCCTGGGGTTTGAACGCATGGACGTTGAGCTTTCCTATACTGTGGAAGACTACCTGGCCCTGCTCCAGTCGCTGTCGCCTTACATCTTATTAGAGGCCAGTCAGCGGGAGAGGCTAATGCTGGGGCTTGAGTGGCAGTTGCGGGATTGTTGCGGTGATCTTGTGCAGACCTCGTATTTTTCAGCCCTAGAGATTTTCCAGAAAACACCTTAATAAGGACGCCCTCCATGTCACTGAATGATCCACCTAATGAGTTGCAATCGTTTCCCCCAGCCAAGGTGAATGAGGCAGATCGGAAGAAGCTCAAGCAGATTTATATTTCGTTGATTTTGATTGGCTTGGCGATCGGTTGTGTGTTGTCAGTGGGCATTGTTGCGGCGATGAATCACTTTGGTTTGACGGCTCGCCCCGAACCTTTAGAGCAAAGTTTGTTGCAGCATGATCAATAGGCTGCGGAGCAAATCTATCCTTGCTGCTTGATCTTGTTGCTCTCACCGGATTCTCAGGAGGTTTGATTAAGCTGAGCGTATCTGGAATGTAGACATCGTGAGGCCTGTTTCATGGCGCGCCATTTTTTTATTCGCTCGTTTGGCTGGGTCGCCTTGAGTAGTTTGGCTTTGTTGCTGGCGGGGACTGAGAGTTTGCCTCAGTGGGGTGCATCTCCAGCGCTGGCCCAGGAGCAGCGCCTGGAAACGATGACGCTGGCGCGATTGGAAGACATTGTGCGATCTCAATCTGATGCGGTTGAAGGGGAGAACGGCCAGTGGGAGGCCACTTTGGGAGAGCGGTCAATGTTGATTGTGACCCATACAGAGGCCGATCGCATGCGCCTGGTGATGCCGATTAAGCCTGCTAGCGAACTTTCGGTTGAGGAAGTGCAGTCCATGATGCTGGCCAATTTTCACTCGGCTTTGGATGCGCGTTATGCGGTGAGTAATGGGATTGTGGTAGCGGTTTTTATCCATCCGCTCTCGACGTTGCAGGAGCGGGATGCGCGATCCGCTATTTTGCAGGTGAACAATCTGGTCGAGAACTTTGGCGGAAGCTATGCCAGTAGTGCCGTGGGCTTTGGTGGCACAGGTGCAGCTCAAGAGACCGAGCCAGAGGCGTTAGAGATTTAGAGGCACAAATTATTTTGACAGCGAGGTCTGGCGAAGCCTCACCTCCTGACAAGGCTATTGGTCAGAAGCAATTCCTGGTGGCGAATGCTGGAGAGTGCGACTTCAAAGGGAAAGGTGAAGGACTGGAACGATTCAGGAGAGATGCGATCTTCATCGAGATCGACCACCACTTGCTTGAAAATTTGCAGTAATTGACTGTGAAGGTCTTCTAGCTCTTGGATCCGTTGGGATTGATTGACCGCTTCAATCAGTTTGAGAATTTCCAGGTTGTACATGTCTGCCCGGTCCTTCTGGCGATTAAGCAACCATTGCCGCAGTTGCCAAAGACTGGAGGCCAGAAGCACCCCAACGGAGACCAATAGACCGATGGGCTCTGCATATTCGATCAAGAAGCTGGGCTTGTCTTTGTTGTGGTAACTGCTGGCACCAGCATGGAGCGGAAAGCCAAGGTTTCGGCTGGCTTCAGGATGTTGGATGCGGGCTGTGCGAGGGTTGATCGCAATTAACTCACTACGATGCTCATACAACACTTTCGTAAGATTGCGAACCACCTCTGGCTCTACGTTTTTGTTGGCAATGAGTAGGGCACTGACACTGACCGCAGGCAGATCTCTGGCGGGGATGGGCTTGGCACCATCGTAGGCTCCCTGGGGAATGGTGACGGTTTCTAGGTAAGGCTGGGAGAGCTGGAGGGAGGCAATTTGCTGGATGGGCACGAGGTTGGCTTTGCCGGAACGTAGGAGGGTGCCAATGGCTTCATTGCCTAAGCCGATGACCTGGAAGAGGGCATCGACGCGATCGCTTTTCAGCGCCCCATAGGCCTCCGTTGCAGGCATAGGTAATGCTGTAATGTCTTCCGAAGTTAAGCCATAGTGGGCTATTAGGGGCCAAAATAAAGTATTAGAACCACTGCCTTCGGGCATGATCGCGATGCGTTTGCCTCGCATTTCTGTGAGGCTCGTGATCTGGCTTTTGTTGCCCACCATGAAGTGATACATCTCAGGGTAGAGGGAGGCGATCGCCTGGACATTCCCTTGGGTGGGTGTATCACTCTGAACCATGGCTAGCTCCACAGTCCCTGCATTCACATCCACCATGTTTTGGTTGGAGCCCGAGGATTCCACAACCTCAATTTTGAGTTTTGGGTAATGGCTGTGGGTGACCTGGGCGATCGCCTGGGCAAAGGCGTAGTATTCGCCGCTACTGCTACCCGTTGCCAGGCGGACAGTCTGGGTCTGATTACTTCGAATGACATGGAAGGCTGTGGCACAAATTACCGTGACGCTAGCCGTGGCGATCGCCAGTGCAATCCATCTGCCTCCTCTGGTTTGCATGGCTCCGATTTTTCCCTTGATAAACACATGCCGGAGCTAAAGGTATCATTTTCAACCTGACTTCAGAACACCTGGGAGCCATATTGTTGTGACTCTTATATAACGGCCTTGCCGTTTGGCCCTCTAATTGAGGGAAAGAGCCGTCTATCGTATCTGAATTGTAGGGCGACCCTGAATCTCTGTAAGCGATTCGGGCATAGTAAAAGTGAGATGGGTCAAGAAGAGTAGGTGCACCATTCTTGGCGATGGGCTAAACATTCTGTCAGCCGCTCCTGACGAGAGCCAGATCAAGATTATTCCTTTTTTTGAATTGGAAGTTGACGCTTCAATTAATCGGTTTCAGGACGTATGAATCAGCAGAGTCTCTCGAATTTAAGTCAGCCTGCATCCAAGGATATGTCAGAGCAACTCTTGCTCAATCGCATTACCAATAGGATTCGTAATTCTCTCGATCTACAGGAGATCCTCTCTACCACTGTGGCAGAAGTGCGGGACTATCTGGCTACAGATCGAGTCGAAATCTATCAATTCCTGCCCGACGGCCATGGCTGGGTGATTGCTGAAGCATTGAATGTGACTAACCTGCCCCCATTGGAAGGGCTACACTTTCCTGTTGATGACATCCCTCCCCATACCCGTGAACTGCTACTAAAGAAGCGCCAGCGAACAATTGTTGAAATTGATAAAGAAACCGTTTTTACGAGTCAATTAGATACCCAGAAGTCTGGCTCTGCATTGGTTTACACCAAACCCAGCATTTCTACGATTGACCCTTGTCATCTGGAGTACTTGTTGGCCATGGGGGTGCAATCGTCTGTGGTTGTTCCTATCGTGTTGGAAAAACCTGGGACTGTGGTGCGGCAAGCCTCGAGTGAGTCCGATGCTGGCAGATTGTGGGGGCTCCTCGTTTCCCATAATGCTCAGCCCAGGCAGGTGTCTACGGAAGAACTGGATTTTATTCAACAGGTGGTTGATCAGGTCTCTGTTGCCATTTCTCAGTCTGTGCTTCTGGAAAAGGTGCGAGAACAGGCTCGCTTAGAATCAGAGGTCAATCGAGTCACTGCGCTTCTATATACGCCAGCCCAGGTGCAGTTGCAACAGGCCCTGAGTGAAACGGTTGAAGTTTATAAAGGTTCAGGGGGACGCTTGTACTTGTTTGGTGCAACGACCCAGAATTCATCAGTTGTCTATGAGGTGGGCAGTCAGCCCACAATGTTACCGGGCGATAGTGGGGAGCAGCCTCGTCCTGTGGAAGAGCATCAGATTTGGCAGCGATATTTGGAATCAACGCTTAATCGGACTACTGATGCAGGTCAACTTGAACCTTGGTCGGTTCTCTGGATGAAAGAGACTTACGCCCAAGAGGCGGGCTCAGAAAAGGCTGGTGAGTCCTTGAGATCTTGGGCGATCGCAGATTTGTACAAAGAGCCTCTCCTTCGCTCTGTTGCCCCTAATTTTCAAGAGACGGATGTACGAGGACTGCTGATTTGTCCGCTGCATTATGGCGGGAGCTTGATTGGCTGTCTGACTATCTTTCGAGATGCCATTGATCAGGAAATTACTTGGGCTGGCTACCATACGCCGGATGTGCGGCAATTGGCTCCTCGCCAGTCCTTTGAAGCCTGGCAGCAATTGATGCAGGGGCAAGCCCAGGAATGGAACGATGTAGAACGGCGTCTCATTCATTCCTTGGGAGAACGTTTCTCCGTTGCTGTGAAGCAACACCAGCTTGATCAACAGGTTCAAGCTTTGAATAGCAACCTTGAACGACAAGTGCATATTCGTACGGCAGAACTGAAGCGCTCGACGAGCATTGCAAACCAGCAAAAAACTCTCGCTGAGATTCTTGCCAAACTTCAAAAGCCCCTGGAGATGCGCGATTTATTTCGGACTGCAACTCAAGAGATGCAGCAGCTATTGCAGGTAGATCGTGTTGCAGTTTATCGCTTTGATTCAGATTGGGGAGGAGAGTTTGTCGATGAATTTGGAACTGTTAGCGTGGGCTGGGAAAGTATCATCCTTGCTACTCGGAAAACCTGGAATGACTCGTATATGCAAGAGACGAAGGGGGCTCAATATCGATATGGACAAGTTTCTGTTGTGCACGATGTGTATAACTCAGATTTGTCTCCTTGCCATATTGAATCCCTAGAGCATTATTGTGTTCAGGCCTATATGATTGCGCCATTGTTTGTCGATCAAAGGCTGTGGGGGCTGATTGGGGCTTATCAACATGAGCGAGTCAGACACTGGGAAGACTCAGAAGTGACCTTCCTTTCTCAGTTGGCGACTCATCTTGGGGTTGCCTTGCAGCAAAGTCAATCTGTCGAGAAGGTAAAAATCCAAGCTGCTGAACTTACTGCAGCAGCAGAGCAACAAAGAATTCTCAATACTGTCATTCAGAAAATTCGTGATTCGCTAGACTTGACTACGATCTTTGCGACAACAACGAGTGAGTTACGCCGATTATTGAGCGTTGACAGAGTCGCAATTTTTCATTTTTTGGCAAGTCAAAATTTTGAAGCAGGTGAGGTTGTCGCTGAAGATGTCGATCCACGCTATCCTGCAGCACTGAATAAAATTATTGAGGAACCTTGCTTTTTTGATGACAAATATAGGAACGATAAGGCAGACGAAGGAATCTATTTTATTAATGATATAAGTCAAGTCGAGGTTCAAGATTGCTATCGAGAGATGCTACAAGAGTTTTGTATACAAGCCAATCTTGTTGCCCCTTTGTTTGATGGAGATCATCTATGGGGGATGGTTTGCATTCACCAATGTTCTGAACCTCGACACTGGAGTGATAAAGAAAAGGATTTGACTCGGCAAATTGCGAATCAGCTAGGTGTTGCAATTCAGCAGGCGAAGTTCCTTAGTGAAGCTGAATCTGCTCGAGAATCTGCAGATTCGGCTAGTCAGGCAAAAAGCAATTTTCTGGCCACTATGAGTCATGAGTTAAGAACGCCTCTCAATGCAATTTTGGGTATGACCCAACTCCTTAACAGAGATGAATCTCTAACCGAAAAGCAGCTCCAGAGATTGAATATCATTGGGCAAAGTGGAGAACATTTATTGTCTTTGATTAATGGTGTTCTTGAAATGTCTCGGATTGAGGCTGGGGAGGCAAAACTTGAAGAAAATGTTATTCAAATTAAGGTATTCTTAAACACTTTAGAAGATATGCTGGAAAATACAGCAATCTCTAAGAATATTGAGCTTCAATTTGAATTGTCAGATGATCTACCTGACTATATCTTGGTGGATGAGGGCAAGTTAAGGCAGATTCTAATTAATTTGCTGGGTAATGCGCTGAAGTTTACGAAGCAAGGCTCGGTTAGACTGAAGGCTTCGGTTCGTGATTGTGCTGCTACTGAAGGACTTGCGGTAGAATCCCAGCATCTCACCCTAGATTTCTCCGTGCAAGATACAGGGCCTGGTATTGCACCTGAGGAATTGAATAGCATTTTTGAAGCCTTTGCTCAAACCCAAGCTGGACTAGACTCCCATGAAGGAACAGGCTTAGGTCTCTCTATCTGCCGACAGTTTGTTGACTTGATGGGGGGGGATATTTCGGTGGAGAGTGAAGTGGGTCTGGGGGCTAGCTTTCACTTCTCGATTCAGGCTTGTCGAGCCGACCAGTCCCAAAGCCAAAATTCAGTGTCTGCGGGGAAGGTTTTGGGCTTAGTCTCTGACCAACCGATTCCTAAAATTTTGGTTGTTGAAGATAAGGCGGCAAACCGTCTGCTGTTGGTTGACTTGCTGCTGTCGCTGGGGTTTGAAGTAGAGGAAGCATACAATGGCAAGGAAGCCATTCAACAATGGAAAGATTGGGCACCTGACCTGATTTGGATGGATATGCGCATGCCAGTCATGGACGGTTATACGGCAACTCGAGAAATCAAACAATTGGCTCAGGATAATCCTCCGATCATCGTAGCGCTTACAGCCAATGCTTTTGAAGAGGATCATCAGCTTGCCTTGGAAGCGGGGTGTGATGACTTTGTCCGTAAGCCATGTCAGGAGCAAGAGCTGCTAGATACCTTAGCGAAACATTTGAGAGTTCGCTATCGCTATGCGGAGCCGATCGTGACTGAGTCGGATGAAATTTCAGAATCTGTTGAGATGGCCACGAAAGTTGCGATCGCATCTGCTGTCTCGATGGGGGAAAGCAGGGCGACTCAGACTGAAAAAGCACCGGCTGTTTTAAATATTCTAGTAGCTGAGGATGAGCCTAGTAATCAGCAGCTCATGAAGGAAATGCTGACTTATTTTGGACATCAGGCTTGTGTTGTTAGCAATGGAATTGAAGCGGTGGAGGCTTGCCAAGCGGGTACCTATGATTTGCTGATGCTAGACTTTCAGATGCCTCACTTGAGCGGGCCTGAGGCTGCTCTTAAAATTAGATCGCTCTATGGTGAAGAGTTACAACCTTTCATTGTGGGGGTTACGGGAACCGAACTCTCGGAGAATTCGGACGAGTTCCGCAATTCTGGGATGGATAAAATTTTGCAGAAGCCCATCAGCTTAGAGATGTTGGAGTCGTTTTTCTCTGACTTTTCTGCGGTTGATTTAACTGCTCAACAGGTCTCTGGTGAAATGCTTGCGGCTCGTCGAGATGGGAGCATTAAATCAAACTTGTCACAGAGACCTGGGCAGGACTCTTTTGAGCAACTTTCTCCTGCAGTTTTGGAGCGGAAGTATTTCTTTAATACTTGCCACCAGCTTTACGGTGACCAAGCGCCTCAAAAAATTGTGGAGAAAATCCAAGAATTTCTTCAGGCTTGGCCAGGGCAAAAGGCTGATTTAGAGGTGGCGATCGCAACTCAAAACCATGGGGAAGTGTTCGAACTCGCCCACCACCTCAAGTCCTTTGTGGGTAACCAAGGGGGAACAGAGCTGAGTGAGGTTTGTCAACGGATCGAGAAAGAGGCCCGCCACAGCGAGCAACCTGATTATCGAGATCTAGAGACCCGTCTGTGCCATGAAAGTCAGCGACTGGAGCTGGCTTTAGAGCTTGAGGTAGAGAAATATCAGCGTCAAATGGATGGCACTGATACAGACGCGTTTTCCTCTGCTGCCCGTGATGTTGCTGCGACTTAAAGGCGGGACTGGGGGGCTTGGGCGGGTCGCCGATGCCCCTATAGCTCACCTTGGTGGAGTGCGGCAGCAGCAAATTCACAGGCTCTGGCTGTGACTGCCATCTCCGTTAACGTTGGGCTTTGCCAGCCAGAGCTGGGCCAGCAGGCTCCGTCGGTGACAAAGACATTGGGTGCTTCCCATAGTTGATTATGGGAATTTACGACGGAGTTGCTAGGCGAACTGCCCATGCGAGCACCGCCGACTTCGTGGATGTAGAAGCCCGGTGGGGCTGAGAAGGACAGGGTCTTTTCCATGCGTTTCACATATTCTGATAGGACGGGAATGTGGAATAACTCGTTTAGGCGGAGGCATTGCCCGCCTGCCAGTTTGACCAGCGACTCAATTTGTTCATGCATGTGGGCCAGCATATTGAGTTCGTTGTCGCTCCAGGCACAGTCGATGTGGGGAATGGGGATGTTCCAGGTATCGGTGGTGCTATCTAGGGTGACGCGGTTTTCAGAGCGGGGCAGGACTTCGCCATGGGCAATGAGGAAGCCGATCGCACCCTTGCCCACTTTCTTTAGCAGGCTGGGCATATCAAACCGCTGCACTCCGCCCCAGAGGCCATAACCCCGCTTGAAGTTTTCGGTTTGTTCTTCCAGGTTGACAAAGCAGGGGACAAAGAAGCTGTGGCTGCCAGACATTTCTTGGGTCTGGTCGGCCATGGGGGAATTGGGCCAGTGGAAGAATTGAGTGGTGGATACATGATCCATTAGGTAGCGACCGAGGCAGTCGGACTCGTTGGCAAGGCCGTGGGGTTGGTGTTGGTCGGTGGAGTGGAGCAGGATGCGGGTGGATTCGATCGCCGAAGCGCAGAGGAAGACTGTTTTGGCCAAGACTTCGTGGGGGTGTTTGCTCTCGCGGTCTATGTAAGTGACACCTTTCGCTTTTCGCGTTTCTGGATCGAGGATGAGGTGGCTGACAATGGCACCGGATTGCAGGGTGACATTGCCAGTTTCTAGAGCCGTTTTAAGCGCTGCACCTTGGCTGGATGAGGGGGGCCAGGGTTGTTCGGGGGTGGGTTTGTGGAGGCTGAAGCCTCGGGAGATGATTAGCTGGCGATCGCTATAGTTGTCGTCCACCAGTTGCTTCAGGAGCTTCTCGGCAGGGGTGAGTTCTGCGGGGGGGAGTTGGTAGTCGCCGTCAGGGAGCTGGGGGAGGTTGTTGCGATCGCCCCTAACCTGCAAGAACTGCTCCAACTGGCTGTAATAGGGAGCCAAGTCATCGTAGCCAATGGGCCAGTCAGTGCCATGGCCATCGCGGCTGGCGGCTTTGAATTCGTAATCTGACAGGCGCAAGGTGATGCCGCCCCAAGTTAGGCTCTTTCCCCCCACTTGGCGACCTCGGACCCAGGTAAAGGGTTTACCTTCGGGGGTGCTGTAGGGATTCTGTTTTTCGTTGGTGAATAGGTCTGGATTGGCTTTCCAGTAGCCGGGGTGCTGGGCCTGGACGCCTTGTTCTTTGGTGAGGAGGTTATAGACTCGCTTGGCCATTTCCTTGGGGCCGTTGGCAAGGTCGGCGGGGCTAATGTCGCGCCCGGCTTCGAGAACGAGGACTTTGAGACCGCGCTGGCTTAGTTCTTTGGCGGCGACCCCGCCAGTTGCGCCGGAGCCAACGACGATGGCGTCGTAAATGGTTGCTTGATTAACGATTGGGTGGTTTGAGCTGTTGGCGGAAGCTGGGTTCATCGGTGGGTCTTGAAAGTCCTAAGCCAGATCTGAGTTTATCCCACCGTATCCGGTGTGAAGTCAGTGACGCTGGAGACTTCGGCTTATTTGGACTTTCGTGCAGTCAGACCCAATTTCAGTGACATCGTGACACTTTGAACGCCTTCTAGATCATTATGCTTTTCGCCAGTTTGATGGCTGGGCTAACGCTCTGTCTGGCTAGCGCTAGGCTCTGTCAGGCTCAGTGGAATCAGTGGATTAGGTTTTATGCCGTTGCTGAAAACTCTGGACCTGTTGGGCTAGTAGGGTCTCCAACGGTGAGTTTCTTGAGGCTGATCAGGGGCATGGAGAAACGCGATCGCTCTGGCATCGCAGGTTGTGAACGCCTCCGCTGTTGCGGCTGTTGTGGTAGCGACAATTCTACTGTGGAAGCTGAAAGCTGAGCTGTTTCCGGGGTCGAGGGTTGCTGGGCTTGACGAGCCAGTTCAATTTGTTCTGGCAAGGCCTGGATGCCCTGCTTTCGCCAGTAGTCATTGCTCAGGTTTGCCAAGGTTTGGGCATGGTTGCGAGCCGTTTGCCAGTCCTGCTGCTTTAGGGCTTCCAGCGCTAAATCATGGGCTTTTTTTCCTTGGTCCTGAACTTTTTGCCAGAGCGTGAGGTGTTCCTGGGCTTGATTACCCAGCTCCAGCGAAGTGGGTATCGCAGTAGCTAAGCGGGCTGCGTTTTCCCAGCGACCCGCTTCAAATTCTTGGTGGGCCACACTGAGTGCGACGACACTCCAGTCTTCCAACAGGCGCTGGGAGAGGCTGTAAACAGGACTTTCACTGGACCAGTTTTGTAGCTGTTGGAGGGAATGGATGAGGGTGGGATGCTCGTTGGACTGCATGGCCTGGTGGAGGCATTGCAGTTCAGCGAGGTCTGCTTGGAATGCTTGGGCTTGGTTGCAGCGGGGCTGAGGCGGGATTGCGATCGCCCGAAATGCTGCCAAGGAAACGCCCGTGGGTAGGGAAAATAGTAGTGCAGCAATGGCGAGTTGACTCCATTGAGGTTGGCTGAAGTCAACCTTAGGCCAATGTTCTTGGAGCTGCTGCGCAATAGCCTTAGAGGCTGTTTTTCCCTGGGTCTGCAAGGCTTGGACCCAGATTTTAGGCTGGGACTGGACTGCTGCATTCGTGCTCATGGAGTCCGTAGACAAAGTCCTGGGCTTGGATGCAGGCTGACCATTCGCTGTGAAAGCCAGCTTCCCTGGAACGATCTTTAGAGAGTTGGACGCTTGTGGGTGTAAATGGTCAGACTGAACAGTGGCATCCAAAGGTTGATACATGACTCGATTTCCTCACACAGGGACTGGGGCGCGGCGTGAGCGCCTTCGTAGAAATACTGAAACTTTGTTAATTGAGAAAAGCTTCGTTTAGTCCGGAGGAGCATCGGGATAATTTGTGAAGATATTCATATCCCGTGATACTCAGCTTTTCTAAACTTCGGTGCTTTACTAGAAGCACTCTCATCTTCATAAATATGTCCCGAGCGTGACTGAAAAACTGGGGAAAGAGTTATTCCTAGGCAGGGGGCTATGCTTAAGCCCGTAGGGCATGATTCTCTACAGGGGCTGACGCGTTGGCTTTTCCTACCCTTTGGGAGATTGCTCCTCTCGGTTTTTGCCTGAACGGACCTTGGGCGATCGCGCTGAGGCGACTGAACCAGATCGAGTGAAGCTTGCTGTCATTCGATTTTTTTCTCTCTCTAGATCTTTCTCAGGAACGACGTTGCGAATGCGTTAGTCAAGGCTGAGATTGCACTGACCTCACGGGAGGAGCCGTTACGATTCCCAGCCCCATCTGCCATTCCTCGCTTTGAACCACCAGAAACCTCCTATTGGGAGATGATCCTGGCTGTAGTCATAGCGCTGGTTGTTAATCCTTGAAGTACTTGTTATTTGCTTAAAAACTATGGGCTTGAGTATTTATCACTGGCTCTCAACCTATGGCCCAGCATTGGGATTGATGCGGGAAAAGGCTGCTGTTGATTCGGATTCACGGTTCGCGGATACCTATGACTCAGCGCTTGAGGGGGCTGGTGAGGGAGGGGCTTCTTTCCGGACGGATAGGGCGAGGCATGCTCCCCATCTAGGGCCAGAAACCTTTGAGCAGGTGACGCTGATCCGAGGCATTGCGGCGCGTATTGCCCAGGAAATGACCCTGAGCAACTACAGCATTTTTGATGTCACTATTTTGGCGGAGGTTTTGGAGCTGCCGTTTAATCAAGGGTGGCCTGCCATGCGCCCCATGGCCCTAGTGGCCTCTCAGCTCCTACGCCAGCTCAGTCGCCGTCGTCCCCTCAAGCGCAGTGAGGGGACCTGGCTCAGTTTCCAAATTGCTTATCTGCGGGCCTTAGACAGTCTTTTACAGCAAGAGAGAGCCCTCCATCGTCCCTGGCTGACTGCAGCTCAGATTCCCCTGGGGCAAGCGTTGACCCTTTCCCAGGAAGAAGCACTGGAAAATGCTTCCCTGCGGGCTTTGATCGAAACCCTCAGGCCTCAGCGCTTAACCGATACCCAGGCGGAGCAGGCGCTGACGGCGGGAGCTCAATCTCTCTTGGTGAAGCAGATTCACCAGGTCATGGTGGCTTGGTTCTCCTTCAATGGCGCAGAGGAGCGGGAAGCCCAGCTCTTGATCCAGCGCTTGGAGCATGGACTGGCGGGGCATTTACTGGCTGCGATCGCCGAAAATGCCACCCCCCTAGCCCAGTTACAAAAGTTTGTGCGCTTGGGCTATCTAACCACCTGGAGCGATCCCAGCGAGCGGGATTACGAGCTTTTAGAAGATGCCAATCCCAGCAGCCTGACCATTGAGCCCCAGCGGGAGCTATACCGAGCTAGGCTTCTCCAGGGCTTGAGCGAACCCCTATTAGGTCAGGTCTTTAGCCTCAAAGATCTATATGTCCCTCCCGTGGGACAGCCCTTGGAGCAAGACAGCAGTTGGGGCGGTTCCCGCAGCTATTCCCATAATTATGGCGAGGACCATGGTGCCCAGCGCAATGGGAAAAAGCCCCAGCTCGAAGATGTGCTGGACTGGGCGACGGAACAGCTGAGCGAAGTGGATCGCACCCCCATTGTTGAGGCTGACCCAGGCCAAGGGAAAACCAGCTTTTGCCAAATGTTTGCAGTGCGCATTGCCCAGGAGCTGTACCCGACTTGGATGCCCATCGTCATCTCTCTGCGAGGCTTAACCCTGGGAGCGACCTTAGAAGAGACTCTCGCACCGGCCCTACCCAGTGGTCTATTCACTGCCCAAGAAAGTTGGCTGTCGGCCCAGAATCCTCCTGCTGTCTTGATTCTGGATGGCCTGGATGAATTGCCCCTAGGCCCCGATGGCGAGGGCCAGGTTTCCCAGTTTCTCTGGCAGCTCAATGCCTTCCAGCGACGTTACCGCAATGAAGGGGGCAGTCCCCGCCACCGAATTTTCCTCACGAGTCAGCCAGAAACGGTGGAGATGTTGATTCAGGCCCATCCGGAGCTCAATCTTGAGGTTGGCTATCGGCGGTTACGCCTGATGCCAATGGATCAGACTGCCCTGCGCCAGTGGTTTCGCCAGTGGGCTTCGTTACAGACCAAGGCGATCGCCCAGTCCTATTTCAACTTCCTTAAGAACGGTGGAGCCTTTCGCAACAATCAGTCGGCCCATGATCTGCAACTGAGCCTCGCGAAACCCCAGGCTAACCCCATGACGGTGTTGGCTCACCAGCCCTTCACTCTGCTGTTGATGGCAGTGCTCCACCGAGATGGCTTCCTCGACGATCGTGTCTTCAACCTCTCTGCCCAGGCCCTGGACTTCGAGATTTTTGAGCGGCTTAACTTTTGGCTCATGGGCGCTGCCACCGATGCCTACCCTTTGCCTGGCATGATCGCCGATCTCTCCCGCACCGGCCCGGCCCATGCCTGCCGTACCCCCGATGCGGTGGCAAATTTGCTGGCTGGTAGATCCCCCCGAAACCTGCGTCGCCAAATCCAGTCCTTGGCTCTGAAGTTACATAAGAGCGGTCGAGGACAAATTGCCCTGGAGCAATTGGCAGATCTCCCCCAGATTCACCCCTTACCCGATCTTTACTTCCTTCAACGCCCCCTCGCTGAGGGTGACCTGGCGGTGATGTTTAAGAATCCAGCTCTGGGTGATTACAACTGTGCTGAGGCGATCGCCACTCAGCTTCAAACCGTCACGCGCTGTAGCCAAACGGTTTATGGCGAAAACTTTGTCCTCTCGACAGATAGTGATGTTGCGCGCCATCTCTATGGGCTATTGAGTCATGGTCTGCTCTCCCCCCGGCTGATCCGCTTTATTGCGGAGCGCCTGTTGCGGGAAGCTCGACGGGAGCCCGCAGGCGTTTCCTTGTCTAAGTTGCGCGATCGTCTCTACGACTTTTACCGCTACTACTGCCGAGGTCGTTGGCTAGATGAAGGTTTGCCCCAAGAAGCCCATCGTGATTTGGCGACCCTAAATAATCCCTACAGTTTGCTCCAAGTTGATGCAGCCGTGGGCCTCAACGTCTTCGCTCTTCTCTGCATCATTGCCAGGGAAGCCCAACAGCCCTTTTGGCCCTGCGGCAATCCCATGAGCCGCGTGGAATATAACCCAAACCGCTTGGTCCAATTTATGGGTCGCACCGCCGTGCTATCGCCCCTCGCCTTCTGGCTTTACAACCGTCACCATCTGTCAGGGCTCCATCTCAGTGCCGCTCGCCTGAGCAACCTTATGTTGGCCAAAGCCCAACTGGCTGGCATTCAATGTTGCGAAGCGGCCCTGGTGGGTATCAATTTAGAAAATGCTAATTTGCGAGGGGCAAACCTCGCTGGCAGTAACCTGACCCGCGCTAACCTCCAGGGAGCAGACCTTCAGGGAGCCAATCTCAATGGAGCGGATCTGCGCTGGGCCAACCTGATTGGAGCCAACCTTCAGGGCTGCAAAATGGTTAATGCTTGTTTTGCCCATGCCCACCTGGATGCTGAAGGGACGGCCTTAGCCCAGGAGGGAGCAGGTTTCTTCTCGGTAACGGAATACCAAGTGTTAAAGCAGTTGGCTCAGCAAGAGGAGCCCCTAGGCCCCGCTGCCACCACAGATCCCAGACTGTTTTATGCCGATGAAACTTTGTCGGCTTCGAGTCCCGCTGTGGTCACCCGTTCCACTGAAGACTCTGGGGATACCCCGACCGAAGAGCTAGCAGTGGGCGCGAGAGATACGGCGTCCTGGTCTCAAGAGACTAATGCGATCGCGACCCAAGCTTCCGCTGCTGAGCCGCTGGTATCCGCCCAGGCTCCATCCAATCGTTTCGCTCCATCGGTGGCTCCGGAGCAGGACACCCTCGGTCAGCATCAAGAGACTGAAACCATCCGTCAAGTGTTAGAAGCTCCATCCCCTTCAGCGAAGGATAGTCATCTTGACTATAGTGATGCCCTTGAGGGAGAAGCTCGCATTGCTCTCGAAGAAATCCATACCGCTGATGAGACCTTGGCGTTCTAAGAGGTTGTTTGAGAAAGGCATCTAGCTGTAGCAGGATGAGCTGTGATGCTGCCAAAATTAACGGGATTATGGCGTTTTATTGCTGGTCGAGGTTGCAAATTTGACGCTTGGCTGAATTCTCACACAACCTATGTTAGGCCGTGATGATTCACATCACCGCCTGCCATATATAGCTTGAGCAGATCATCAACATCCTTTGGTCGCTGCTGCATTCGCAGCCACGAATGATGAAAGAGGGCCTCTCTGCCCCATCATCAGCTTTTCTAGGGAAAAAATTCTCATCACAGTCTTTTGCGAGCGATCTTGCAGACTTTGTCAGGAGTAGGCTTTCGCTATCTTCCAACTCCAGTCGTGACATTGCACGAGTCCTGCTGAATCGTTTATTTCCGCTAAATTACAGCGTTTTAACCTAGCATTCAAAGCCTGTCATGCCTTGTCAGTGTGTGGGCAACTAATTTTTCTTCTCGCAAGAATATAGTCACCTTGCATTGTTGAGTACTTTTGTAACTATTTGTAATCGTCTTGCTTTCTGGTTAATTGTAGATTTTAGAGATGGAATAAATTGCGGTTGATTGTCTTTATAGGGCTTTTGGATTTTGGTATTGCCCTATACGACTTTGTTTCCCTTTCCTTAACGTCTTTTGGCCTTAGATAGCTGTCCCCGTAAAACGATAGAACTCTTTGTAGGCTTAGTCTTTAGCTTGGGATCAAGCTAAAGTTGCCTGGGATCTATCCATTGCGGTTTCAAAATAGATAAAGGCTCGAAGCTGAATGGGCAGCAACTAGACTTCGTAGAAGCTGATTGAACTCTCAAAAATTGTTCGCTTGGGTTGACGTTGGGAGAGGGTAAATTGTCTCAACTAGGACCTGGCGAGTACTTGTGCTTATAGACTCCTGGAGTATCCTTTTCAATCAGTTGTTTGGGAAGACTTAACTACGTGATATCAGTTTGCAGGTCCCCTGAATTTTGGTAAGCGTAAACTTTAATAAACAATTTCTCATTTTGTATGGTTTCCATTCATATAATGAGTTGCACAGACCTGAAGCCAGAATCCAGCGTAGGCATGCTCAATCTTGAGAGGTTGTCTCGTTTCTGAGAAATCAGGCCTTTGCAAGGGCACTCGGCTTTGCAAAAAAATCTTTAATTACGACGCGGAGGTTCGCCATGACTTATATGAACGGTTCTTCTTTTCCCCCCTTAGGGCGCTTTCAGTGGCTCAAGAGCTTTCTGATGTGGGCTTTCGCTCTGACCGTTTTTATGATTGTTGTGGGCTTCCCCATGCTCATCCTGGTGGTGACTGTGGCATCACTTCTTGCCATGGTTCTCCAGTCCGTTTTACCGATGAGTGCTGTACTCGTCGTTAGTGGTGTGGTACTAGGTGCCCACCTACTGGCTGTTGTTGTTGCCTCTGCGGTTCTGACTTTCCGAGGTGTTCATCCCCATGAGGTGAGCTGGCTTAATTGGCTGAATGCCTCTGCGGCTTCAGTTGGACAGTCTGTATATGCATCCTGCCCTTTGACTTGTGAGATTGACGAAGGCTAGCTTCGCTAGTTTCAGTTCATTCGTATGACCTCATTAGAGGTTAGAATCGACTCCGTGTAGAAAAAGGGGAGACAGTCTACTGTCTCCCCTTTTCTTTTATGGATCTGTCTATTGGTTGTGAGAGGAATTTTGTCTGCCTCTGCTGTTTGCGAATGAGTCGCCTTCGCAGGAGTCAGTCTGGGCTTGGGGGAGGACGATCTAGCGCTTGCTTTGTGTTACGTCAATATTAGGCCACTTTGTTTAGATAGCCGAGAGTGAACTGAGATAGTCAATGTAGGATGGATTTGCCGTCAGCCTGCTTGGTTCGGGTCCTGCTGTTCGTCCCTGTCTAGTTCCTATCCCATGACCTCATCTCCTATCCGTGTTTGTATTACCCTCGGCACTCGTCCAGAGGCGATCAAGCTGGCTCCAGTGATTCAACAGTTTCAGCAATCCCCTGATTTTGAGACCAAGGTGGTGCTCACTGGACAACACCGAGAAATGGTCGCCCAGGTGATGAACTGGTTTGGCTTGTCGGAAGATCACGATCTGGCGATCATGCAAGCCCAGCAAACCCTGACAGATATCACCTGTCGCAGTCTTAAAGGTTTAGAAGAGCTGTTTCAGGGGATGCAGCCCGATATTGTGTTGGTGCAGGGGGATACTTCGACTGCTTTTTCCGCAGCCCTAGCGGCTTTCTATCAAAAAATTCCAGTGGGTCATGTAGAAGCGGGATTACGCACGGATAATATTCTAAATCCCTTCCCTGAAGAAGCAAATCGACGTCTGATTTCCCAGCTTGCCCAACTGCACTTTGCTCCAACGGATCTCTCCAAGCAGAACTTGGAGAGATCGGGCTTGGTCGGCGAAATTCATATGACGGGTAATACGGTTATTGATGCTTTGTTGACTGTGGCGGCGAAGTCACCCGAATGCCTAGTGCCCGGCTTGGACTGGAATGCGCATCGCATAATTTTGGCGACGGTTCATCGGCGAGAAAATTGGGGGGCTCCGCTAGAAGATATTATTACGAGCTTTCAGCAGATCTTGGAGCAGTTTCCGGAGACGGCATTGTTGTTGCCCCTCCATCGCAATCCAACGGTGCGCGAGCCGCTCCAGGCAGCTCTAGGGGATCATCCCCGTGCCTTCTTGACTGAACCTTTGGATTATCCCCAGCTTGTGGGGGCAATGCAGCGCTGTACGCTACTAATGACTGATTCTGGTGGTATTCAAGAAGAGGCTCCAGGCTTAGGCAAGCCCGCGTTGGTACTTCGGGAAACCACCGAACGTCCTGAGGCGGTGATGGCAGGAACTGCGAAGTTGATCGGAACGGACCCCGCCAAGGTGGTGCCAGCAGCGGCAGAGTTGCTCAGCGATCGTCATGCCTATGCCGCGATGGCTAATGCAACTAATCCTTTCGGAGATGGGCATGCGACGGAGCGCATCATGGCCTTAGTGAAATCCTATTTTGAGCGCTCCGCCAACCGTTAGGAACGCGTTTTTAATAAAGCTGAATTTTGCAGTAGAGGTAGGGGGGTCCCGAGGGGATAGATTCTCTTGCTGTAATGGGTCACGATATTTTCCTGAGGCTGCAATGCTTGCTGTGAAGTTAGCCCTATGTGACGAGACAGAGTTGAAGCATCATTCTCTGAATTGATACTAACTTCGTACAGATATTGATGTCAGTGTAATAACGAAGCCAACATTTTAATTTTCCTGCTAGACTTTATGCGCTTACACGGTTTCCATCTGGAAGCGTTAAATTAGGTAAGACGCGTCAAGGTGGGAATTCATCCTTCTTGGATGTAATGATCATGGCAACGCTATCTGGTGGTCGGGAGAAAAGTAGGGAAGTCAGCAATGAAAAATTATTCTGCGATTGTCTGTGCAAGCGTTCTCGCCCTTGCACTGGGTGCATGTGGTGGCGGAGAGACTTCTGTTGACGAAGGGACCAGTCTTCAGCCTCTTGATGGTCAGGTTGTTGAGGCTCCTTCTACTGTTGCTTCAGGCAGCACCGACACTGCACCTGTAAAACAGACTCCATTTGGCAATGCTGCTCTGGTGACTTCTCCGATTAACAATAAGGTTCGCAGTCTGCCTTCTTTGACTCCCTCGGCCTCTGTTGAATCTCGTATTAACAGCACTTCTTCTGGGAAGTCTGATCCCTTTGCGGGGCGTGTGATTTCTGTACGCCCTGTTCCTCCTGATCCCGAAGATGTGCAGGCTTCTTTCCCTCTGTCCGGTCGTGGTACGAGCCCTTCTAGTGATCTGGGTAATGCCTTGGCGGGGGGCAATAGTGGTGGAGCGGTTGGGGCTAGGTCAACGGGGCGTTCCAGTGGCGGCTCTATTGCAGTGAGCCGTGGTTCTTCTGCGAGTGGTAGCAGTGGTGGTTCTGCTTCTCGTGGTGCTTCGACCTCTAGCGGTAGCGGTAGCGATTCTAGTGGTTCTAGCAGCGTTGCCAGTGGTTCTAGCAATGGTGGTTCCAACGGTGGTGGTTCCAACGGCGGTGGTTCCAACGGCGGTGCCTCTTTGCCTGATTTGGCTGCCCGTCCGCCGATTCCTGATCCAGCCCTAGCTCGTGCTGTGGAGGTTACTGGTGTGGTGTTGGTGGGGTCTAACTATCAGGCCATCGTTAAGGCTCCCAATGAGCCTACGAGCCGTTATGTGACTGCGGGCCAGCGTTTGTCTGGGGGGCGTGTTTTGGTGAAGCGAATTGAGAACCAGGGCTCTGAACCGGTTGTGGTTTTGGAAGAGGATGGAGTAGAAGTAATTCGTTCCATTGCTGCCCCTTCGGAGGGTTCTGCTGGGGATGCTACGGCGCTGCTTCCTGAGCTTACGCCTGCTTCCTAGGTTTTTGGATTTAGGTTGGATTCTTTTGAGAGGGGGGTGGGGAAGTTTGGGCTTACCCACCCCCCTCTCCTTGTGAATTAGTTTTTTGAGGGGAGCAAGGCAGGGAAAGCGTTTGGGCGCTATTGATTTTGAAGTCCGCTTAATCGACTGTGGAATTCTGGGTCTCTAACTCTTGTGGGATTAAGAACCCTGTTTCTGTGAATTGCTCGGACTCTAGATGAGTTGAGCCTGGGACTGTCTGGATCAGCCTGAGTTCGACTATGACTGGTTCCATCTTCGACGTTTTGGGGAGAGGGGTGGGGGCGTATCAGCGAGGATAAGGTGATTTTTAATCTGTCTAAATTCTAGGTCGGATCAGTGTTGGCATTGAGGGCAAAAGTGAGACGATCGCCCTCCCAGTTTGATGCGTTCAATCGTTGTTCCACAGGCGCGGCAGTCCTCTCCAGTGCGGTTGTAGACCCAGGCTTGACCGCCGTATTGGCCATTGATGCCTTTGATATCGCGGAAGTCGCTGAAGGTGGTGCCGCCTGCGCCAATGCTGTCTTGGAGGACTTGGATGATGGCGCTGTGGAGTTTGGCGAGTTTGGCTTGGCTGATGCGATGGGTGGGGCAGGTGGGGAGAATACCGCTGAGGAAGAGGGATTCGTCAGCGTAGATGTTACCGATGCCAGCGATGAGGCGTTGGTCGAGGAGGGCATTTTTGATGGGGCGGCGACTTTTCTTGAGGCGATCGCCCAGGTATTTCAGGGAAAAATCCTTTGAAAAAGGTTCTGGCCCCAGCTTTTGTAGACCCGTCACAATGGTGGGGACTTCGGTACCAGGGGGAACCCACCACATTTGGCCAAAGGTACGGGTGTCCACGAAGCGTAGTTCTTGGTTGCCCTTGAAGAAAATGCGGACACGGGTATGTTTTTGTAGCTCGCTATCAGGGTGGACCCAGAGGAGTTGACCCGTCATGCGCAGGTGGACGCCCCACCAACCCGCAGCTTGATTGGATTTTTCCAGTTCGGCAAGGAGGTATTTGCCCCGACGGTGCCAGGCTTTGATCGTGCAGTCTTGAAGCCCTGCAATGAAATTGTCGGAGTCAGGCGGGAAGGCGATGGTGCGAGGAAGGAGGACGCTGCCATCTTGGATGGGGATGTGACAGGTCATGGGGTCCAGACCCCGGCGGACGGTTTCGACTTCGGGTAGCTCTGGCACGAGGCGGTGGGTGAAGGGGCTTGTCTGCTTTGGGGATGGAGGCTTGAGATAGAGTCTAAGGGAAGGCTGTTGGGTTGTTTGTTCTTACCCTCCCTGGGCGAACTTAAAACGCCTTGTGATAATCCTGGAGTGCTTTGACCTCTAGGGGAGCTTGCTGTAGCTCTCGCATGGCTGCTGTTGCGGCTCTCGCACCCGCTACGGTGGTAATGGTGGTGACTTTGTAGGAGATGGCTGCCCGGCGGATGATGCGATCATCTTCCTTGGCGACTGCGCCTGAGGGAGTATTGATAATCAGCTGGATCGCGCCATTCTTGATCGCATCAATCACATGGGGGCGGCCCTCATGGACCTTGAGCACTCGCTCCACCTCGAAGCCAGCATCAACCAGCGTTTGGCGAGTGCCTGTGGTGGCCACAATTTTGAAGCCTAGATCGATGAGATCCTTGACCACCGGGACAATTGCGGGCTTTTCGCGATCGCTCATGGAGATGAATACGGTCCCTGTCTCGGGGAGTGGCTGGGAGGCTGCCAGCTCAGCCTTGGCAAAGGCACGGCCAAAGGAGACATCCACACCCATGACCTCACCCGTAGAGCGCATCTCAGGGCCCAGAACTGAGTCTGTGCCTGGGAACCGATCAAAGGGCAAGACAGCCTCTTTCACGGACATGTGGGGCGGGATGATTTCTTGGGTGAATTCCAGCTCTGCGAGACTCTTGCCTGCCATGACCCGTGAGGCCATCTTGGCGAGGGGCACACCCACCGCTTTCGAGACAAAAGGCACGGTGCGAGAGGCCCGAGGGTTGGCTTCGATGATAAAGACTTCATCGCCCTTGGCGGCAAACTGAATATTCATCAGGCCCACAACCTTGAGCGCCTTGGCAAGCTTCACAGTCCAGTCGCGGATGGTGCCCATCGCCGCATCCGAGAGGGAGACCGTGGGAATCGAGCAAGCGGAGTCACCGGAGTGAATGCCAGCCTGCTCGATGTGCTCCATAATGCCGCCGATAACCACATTGCCCCCCATGTCTGCGATGGCATCCACGTCCACTTCCACGGCATTCTCCAAGAAGCGATCAATCAGGATGGGGTGATCTGGCTCGACCTGTACTGCTTCGGTCATATAGCGTTTGAGGTCCGCATCGGAGAAGACAATCTCCATCGCTCGACCGCCCAGGACGTAGCTGGGACGCACCACGACGGGGTAGCCGATGCGCTGGGCGATCGCCAGGGATTGTTCGTAGCTGCGAGCCAAACCATTGGCAGGCTGGGTAATTTCCAGCTCCCGTAACATTTGTTCAAAGCGTTCGCGATCCTCTGCTGCGTCGATGGAGTCTGGGGAGGTGCCCCAAATTTGGGTATCGACCTGGGACTCATCGCTGGAGAGGTAGGTTTGGAGCGGCACGGCCAGTTTCAGGGGAGTTTGCCCCCCAAACTGAATGATGATGCCCTGGGGGTTCTCCGCTTCGATGATGTTGAGTACATCTTCTTGGGTGAGGGGTTCAAAGTAGAGGCGATCGCTCGTGTCGTAGTCCGTGGAGACAGTCTCCGGGTTGGAGTTGACCATGATGGTTTCGTAGCCATCGGCCCGCAGGGCAAAGGAGGCATGGCAGCAGCAATAGTCAAACTCAATGCCCTGGCCGATGCGGTTGGGGCCACCGCCCAAAATCACGACTTTGGGTTTGTCCGAAGCCAAGACTTCAGATTCCGCCGGTTGAGCGACAACCTGACCGTCTTGGATGACTTCAATGCCTGACTCGTAGCTGGAATAGTAGTAAGGCGTGAAGGCTTCAAATTCCGCAGCGCAGGTATCGACTGTCTTGTAGGTCGGGATGACGCCCAGGCTCTTGCGGTAGGTACGCACTGCACCTTCTTCGGTCTTGGTGGCATAGGCGATTTGGCGATCGCTAAAACCTCGCTGCTTTACCTGGGCCATGGTGTGGGCATCCAGGTCTGCTAATTGACTGCGCTTGAGGAATTTCTCCCCTTCAATTAAATCCTTCAGCTTGTCCAGGAACCAAGGATCAATAGCCGTTAGTTCAAATATCTCCTCATTGGTCATGCCCAGGAGCATGGCATGACGAATGGTGAAAATTCGCTCGGGATTAGGCTTGCGCAGGCTGGGGCGAATTGCGGTGAGGCTGGGCAAGGTGGTTTCTGGTCCATCACAGCCCCAACCAGCCCGGCCAGTCTCTAGGGAACGCAGGGCTTTTTGAAAGGACTCCTGGAAGGTGCGGCCAATGGCCATGGCCTCTCCCACAGATTTCATTTGGGTTGTGAGAATCGGCTCAGTCCCCGCAAATTTCTCGAAGGCAAAGCGAGGAATTTTGGTCACCACATAGTCAATGGTGGGCTCGAAGGAGGCAGGGGTTTCCTTCGTAATGTCATTCGTTAACTCATTGAGGCTATAGCCCACCGCCAGCTTGGCGGCCAACTTAGCGATGGGGAAACCCGTGGCTTTGGATGCCAGGGCAGAGCTGCGGGAGACGCGGGGATTCATCTCAATGACGATGAAGTTGCCATTTTCGGGGTTGACCGCAAATTGAATATTGGAGCCGCCGGTTTCTACGCCAATCTCCCGAATGATCTTCAGCGAAGCATCCCGCAAACGCTGGTATTCCTTGTCGGTTAGGGTCTGAGCCGGAGCCACAGTGATGGAATCCCCGGTGTGGATGCCCATGGGATCCAGGTTCTCAATGGAGCAGATGATGACTACGTTGTCGGCCAGATCCCTCATCACCTCTAGCTCGTATTCTTTCCAGCCCAGTAGGGACTGCTCCACAAGAATCTGAGAGACAGGACTGGCATCCAGGCCAGATTGGCAGATGGCTTCAAATTCTTCTTGGTTGTAGGCAATGCCACCGCCGGTGCCGCCCATGGTGAAGGCGGGACGAATAATTAGGGGGAAATCGCCGATATCCAGGGCGATCGCCTGGGCTTCCGCCATTGTCTCCGCAATGCCCGAGGGGCAAACAGGTACCCCAATGCGGGCCATGGCATCTTTGAATAGCAGTCGATCCTCCGCCATTTCGATCGCCGGTAGCTTGGCTCCGATCAGCTCGACTCCCAACCGATCCAAGGTGCCATCCTTGGACAAGGCCACTGCCATGTTCAACGCTGTTTGGCCTCCCATGGTGGGGAGAATTGCATCCGGGCGCTCCTGCTCCACAATCTTGCCCACCAGCGCTGGCGTGAGGGGTTCAATATAGGTGCGATCAGCCATGCCCGGATCGGTCATGATCGTGGCAGGGTTGGAGTTGACCAACACCACCTCATAACCTTCTTCTCGCAATGCCTTACAGGCTTGGGTTCCGGAATAGTCGAACTCGCAGGCTTGGCCGATAATGATGGGACCGGAGCCCAACAACATGATTTTGCGGAGGTCAGTGCGGCGAGGCATAGGCTGTAGTGAGGTCTATCGTGCGGAGGGGTTGCCGATAAAAATGCGACAAACCCTACCTATTCTACGGTCTTAAGTGAAGAGAAATTGCTTTGAGCAATTCTAATTAAAACGGAGTTTCCCCAGCCCCAGGACGGTAATCTCCCCCCCTGGTAGGCTTTACGCAGCCTAGGTAAAGCCTTTATAACTAAGACTAATGGGCCATCGTTGCCCTACCCAGGCTGTTACAATCCGGCAAACCTTTCGCTCCATGGCTGTGACCAATGCCATGCTAAGAGCGTTCAACAGGCTGGATTTATGCGTTCCCTCGCAGCTGCCTGCAGTTCCAAAATCATTTGAGTTCTGCCATGACCTCGTTTGCCAACACCGCCCGATCTGAAATGAGTGAGCTACAACGGCTCAAGGGCCTGTTGCCGCCAGAGCTACAGAGCTGGGTCTTTGTGGAGGCTGCCACAGCCGTTGATCCCCCATTGATCACTTGTGAAGAAATCGCCAAAGATGAGGTCGAGGTTCAAATCGACTTGGTCAGCTGGGAACAGTTCGCCCTGGACCAGCGGAATCTATTGTTTTGGCATGAAGTGGGTCGTATTCAGAACGATGCCATTCCTCGGGATGGTTGGGAAATGGCGGCCCTCGCGATCGGTCTAGGCGGTGCAGTGGGGGAGCTCTGGGTGCAAGATGGCCTGTTGCTACTCCTCGCTTTGGGCCTGTCTGGCTTTGCGGGCTATCGCCTCTATGCTCGCAACAACGGTGAGCGTCGTCTGCTAGAAGCGATTGAGGCTGATGAGCGAGCCATTTCCTTGGCAACGCGCTTCGGATATTCCTTGCCCAATGCCTATCGCAGCCTGGGCAGTGCCCTCAAGGCGATCATTGAGCAGACGCCAAAGAAGAAGAAGCGCAAGATTTACGATTCTCGCTTGACTGCTTTGCGTCGTAGCGCTGCTAAAGCGAAAGCCCAGGCAAAGGCCTCCCAAGGGGGGGATTCTTTGCCCAGCAGCCGCTCTCGCTCCGAGAATGTTTACGGTTAAGCGATCACCGTTAGTCAGCTAATTCTAAATAGTTTGTTTCAATAGAAAAAGGGTTGTCATTGCTTCAGCAATGACAACCCTTTTTCTATTGACTGATTTGCCTCTGGCTCTCCTCTTGTTCTTGTTCTTGCGGACATTCATGCTCTGTCAAAGCTTATGTATAGGGTCTGCTCTGATGTGAATCGCAACAACCTCAATGACGAGAAGATTGCAATTCAGAAAATCCTCTACCTAATGCAATATTAGTCGCGCGGTCAGTTGTGGTGACATCTTTTTTATTGTTGCGAGAAAATCCTGAAATTTCCTCCCAGAGAACTTTTCAGCCTCGTTAGTCTTGACTATTTTCTTGGGCAATCTAAGAAGGCAGAGACAAAGCCCTCCCCTGTCTCCTAAGTGTTGTTGCTCATCTTTCTTCCCATTAGAGTTTTCAATGTTCTTTGGCTGCAATGCACCTGGAATCGTTTGGAACTCTGAAGCATTGGTATAGGTTGATGCTTCGTTTTGCCCATAGCAAAGTAATCGCGATCGCAGCGGAAGTTGGACAGTCTTCCTGGCTACGGGATCTTGAAGCCTCTACTCAAGAGATCCCATGTGAACTATGTCCAAGCCTTCAGTCATTAAGCATGCGGATCCTAATCTACTCTTACAACTATCATCCAGAGCCCATTGGGATTGCGCCCCTAATGACCGAATTGGCCGAAGGACTGGCTAATCGTGGCCATGATGTTCGCGTCATCACTGGAATGCCCAACTATCCGGAGCGCAAGATTCACCCGGAGTATCGAGGCAAGGCCTATGTCACTGAAGAGCGTAATGGTGTAACGATCCAACGCAGCTATGTGTGGATTCGCCCCAATCCTGGCTTGCTTGATCGCGTTCTGCTGGATGGGAGCTTTGTCGCCACTAGCTTTTTCCAGGCTCTACGAGGCTGGCGTCCCGATATGGTGATGCTCACTGCTCCTCCATTACCGGTCTCTGTTCCTGCCGCATTACTTGGCACGGTCTATCGCTGCCCTGTGGTGCTGAATCTTCAGGATATTCTGCCGGATGCTGCGATTCATCTCGGTATTCTCAAGAACCGCGCTATTATTCGGGTCTTCGAAGCCCTGGAGAAGTTTGCCTATCGCTCCTCCACTGCCATTAGCGTCATCACCGATCGCTTCACTGAAAACCTCAATCTCAAAGGGGTTGAGACGGAGAAAATCTCCTGTATCCCCAACTGGGTGGATGTTAATTTCATCAAGCCTCTGGAAAAAGAGGACAACGAATTCCGTAAAGAGCTGGGTCTAGAAGGCAAGTTTGTCGCACTTTACTCTGGCAATATTGCCCATAGCCAAGGGATTGAAACGGTGATCCGAGCAGCAGTAAAGCTGGCTCACATTCCAGAAATCTGCTTTGTTATCGCCGGTGCTGGTCCCGCCGTAGAAAAGCTCAAGACTTGGTGTCGCGAGCAGGAGATTAGCCTGGACAACATTCACTTGATGGAGTTGCAGCCCCGCGATCGCCTGCCCACAATGTTGGCCGCTGCGGATGTTGGCATGATTATCCAAAAGCGTAATGTTGTCGCGTTCAACATGCCTTCTAAGACCCAGGTGCTGATGGCCAGTGGTCGTCCCATTATTGCTTCAGTCCCCAGCGATGGCCCCGCTGCCGATGCGCTGCGCGAGAGTGGCGCGGGCCTCGTTACGGCACCGGAAGCTCCCGAGGAACTTGCCGCTGCCATCACGCAGCTCTATAAAAATCCTGAGATGGCCGAAGCCATGGGCAAGCAAGGTCGTCAATATGCCCTGGATAAATACAGCTTCGACCAGGCCCTCAATCGCTATGAGAATTTGTTCGAATCCCTCATGCCCGAAGCCAGGTCCCTACCTTTGGGCCAGCCTATGACTCAGACTGTAACGAGCCTGCCGAAGATTCCCTAGGCGGCGTTACACTGGGGAAAGCAGCCCTTGGTGTCGGTTTTCGGCCACCTTTGCACTGGCTTTTTGGGCCGTGCAACTGCCGTGATGGATTTTGTGAGGCGTGCCCTAGAGTTTGTGGGGTTGTTGCAGAACTGCTGAGACTATTCTGAGATGAATGGGGCAGTGATTCTGTGGAAACGTCTAGTCAGACTCGTCAGCACGGCTAATCCTGAATGTCCCCAGGGAGCGATCGCGCTTTCTGGGGACGTTTGCTTTAGCAAAAGCGATTCCCCTGCTGTTCCCATCACGCCCTTAAACTGCTTAATCTTCCATTTCCCAGCCCCCTATGACAGAACGTCCCATCGATACAGCTCCTTCTTTAGAGGCTGATATGCCCATCGGGGAAACTGAAGCCTTGGCAGAGGACCGTCCCAGTACCGCTAGTGCCGACAACCTCAAACTAGCCCTAGCTGTTGCGGAAGCGGCCGACGATCGCAAGGGGGGCGACATTGTCATTCTAGATGTGGCCGATGTGGCCTACTTAGCAGACTTCTTTGTCTTGGTCTCGGGCCTGTCGCCAGTGCAGGTCAAGGCGATCGCGAATTCCATCCGGGATGCCCTAGAAGTGGAGTTTGATCGAGTGGCTCGTCACGTTGAGGGGATGGGAGAAGGTCGCTGGGTCTTGATTGACTATGGTGATGTGGTTGTTCATTGCTTTATGGCGGACGAGCGAGAGTTCTACAACCTAGAGGCCTTTTGGAGCCATGGCAAACGAGTGGAATGGGAGCCCCAGGGGTCGCAATCCCTGCTTTAAGACGCGATTCTTGAGGATACTCGACCACATCTTCTGGCTCGAAGGACAGGGACTTTTCCGTTAAAGTAGGGCAAGTCCCTTGGACCCGTCGGCGCTTCGTCACGAATTTAATGCTTTCCCCTACAACCCTCTGTCCGGTCCCTGAGGAACAGCAACCCCTCAACGAATTTAAAGACCTGCAAGAGTCCTGGTTCTTTAGCTGGGCAATGTTGGCGCAGTTAACGTTTTTGAGTCGCTTGGCTATTGTCTGGGTCATCGGCTTGGTGCTGGTGATGCCCATTAGCTTGGTCAGTTTTCCCTTCGTAAAGCTGCCAGTACAATGTCTTTGGTCTGCGGCTATTGGGGCTTGCTTCCCCGTGATTTTTGTTTTAGTGCAGCAATATTTAGGCTGGACCTATGTGCGCGATCGCCTTAGCGCCGAAAGAATTTTTTACGAAGAGTCCGGTTGGTATGACGGCCAATATTGGACCAAGCCCACTGAGATGTTGGCCCAAGACCAACTGGTGGTGATTTATCAAATCCACCCATTACTGAAACGGATTCAGAACAGCCTGCTGGCGATTGGGGGATTCTTCTTCGCCAGTGCTGTGGTTTGGAATCTCGTTTGATCCCAATCGCTGTTCTGAGCTTTTGAGCCGTCTCTGAATTGTTTGCGTTTCTTCCCAGAGAAGCAGCCACTCGCTATCCATCCCACTACAACTCACGAAGGGTCACCATGAGCCGTATGTCCCCGGTTCCCAATCCAATCACCATTGATCTTCTGCGTGAAGGCATCATTGAGTCTCAGCATCAAGCCCAAGCCGTGCTTTGTGATGCCCGAGGGCGGATTCGTATGGCAGCAGGTGACCCCAATACCAGTGCTTTTATCCGTTCTGCTCTAAAGCCTCTCCAAGCCCTGGCTGTGACGGGCACCGGTACGCTGGAGGCCTGTGGCTTGAGCGATCGTGACCTCGCCATCATGTGCGCCTCCCATGACGGTACCCCTCCCCTAGCTCGCCAGGCATTTCATGTCCTTTGGCGCAGCGGTCTAGAAGCATCTGACCTACGTTGCCCCATTCCCCCGGGTCAACTCAGCCCCCTGAACCACAACTGCTCCGGAAACCATGCGGGGATGCTCGCTGTGTGCAAACAATGCAGTTGGAGTACGAGGGATTATTTGAACCCAAAGCACCCCGTTCAACAGCTTGTACTCAAGAAGGTCTCTGAATGTATTGGGCTGCCCCCAGCAGAGCTCATTGGGGCAAGGGACGACTGCGGCATGCCCACCTATTACATGCAGATTAGTCAGATGGCGACGCTTTATGCCCACCTGGGTGCTAGCGATCGCCTGGATATGGAACGCATCACCCGTGCCATGGTTCACTACCCCGAATTGGTCGCAGGAGAGGGACGTTTTGACACTGAACTGATGCGTCTTACGGCTGGCGAGGTCGTCAGCAAATCTGGTGCCGAGGGCATCCAGTGCCTGGGCCAAGTGGGCCAAGGGATGGGACTCGCCATCAAGGTTAAGGATGGAGCCAAGCGAGCCAAATACGCCGTGGCCATTCATCTGCTACAACAGCTCGGTTGGATTCAGCCGGACATCGCCCAAAAGCTCTCAGAGCAGTTCCTCATCCTGAGTCCTGTGAAGCGTCTGGAGATTGTGGGTGACCTGATGATGATGTAAAAGTTAGGCGATTGCACGGCTAAAACGGTGCCCAAACCTCGCTACAGTCAGCGTTTGGGCATCACCTCGCAAAAATGTAGCTTAGACTGCAAAATGTAAGCTATACTTCATAAGCCGACGCGGGGTAGAGCAGTCTGGTAGCTCGTCGGGCTCATAACCCGAAGGTCCATGGTTCAAATCCATGCCCCGCCACTTCAATGATAAAAAAGCCTTAGCTAATTTAGCTAAGGCTTTTTTGT
>CALIGI010000078.1 GCA_938021205.1 uncultured Pseudanabaenaceae cyanobacterium | reverse complement strand
GGTGGCGGATGAACTAATGCTCCAGGTTCAGGATTTAGGCATTGGTATTCCAGAAGCAGAACAAGAGAAAATATTTAGACCCTTTTATCGAGCTGATAATGCCCAGGCGGTTTCTGGAAGGGGATTGGGGTTGGCGATCGCCAAGCAAGCAATCGAACTCCAACAGGGAACAGTCAGGGTATTGAGTACTCTTGGTCAAGGTACGACCGTTACACTGTGTTTCCCAAAATTGAAAGAGATGAAAGGGCCAGAATATAGGCAAGAGCCATTTCCGCTGATAGTACAAAATTAATTAGGTAACTGATGCACAGGTCTACCCCCTGAAAAGGAGTATTCACTCGCTTTTCTGTATAAGCATATTCTTGAAATTAGCTCAAACAGCTTCAAAATAACCATGAAACTATTAATTGGGATTGTCGCTGGCATCCTGGGATTGTCAGGCCTGCTTGCTTTGTTTGGCCCTGGCATCACAGGGGAAAGTTCAGGACTGAATCCTTCACTAGCTGGACTAACTGAAATCCGAGCAACCTATGGTGGGTTTCATCTTGGCTTTGTTGCTTTTCTAGCCTGGTGTTGTTTTTCAACAGAGAGATATCGATATGCACTTCTCTCCATAGCGCTGATGATGGGAAGTGCAGCTTTAGGACGACTAATTGGGCTTGCCATTGATGGCGAACCCACCACCTTGATTTACATCGCACTGGGAACAGAAATTCCTGTGGCTTTGGCTGCTACTTGGTTACTTCGAAAAGAGGACAACAGTCATTCAAATCAATAGAAAAATTCTATGGAACCCCGTTCCTGATCAAAGGCAGTTTGAGAAATTGGCTTTCTATAGCACAGCACTCAATATTAATTAGAAGTGCAAGTCAAAGCGGTTGAGAGTTTGAGTACGCTAGCCTCTTCTGGTGCAATCAGGCTAACTTCACCATTACTGTCTAGTTGCCAATCAATTGCTTCTTTGAGTGTTGATTTAACAGGTAGTGGATCTGGGGTTCGCAAATGAACAGGAGACAGCGCAACCTGTTTGTGTTGTAAAGAGAGACTGGATAACGGCTCAAGATCCTGCCAAAGACCATCCGCAGAAACAGGAGATGCAGGATTAACGGGGAGTCCTCCTCGACCCGTTTGGACAAATCTACTATTTTCATCTGAAAGAGCAGCAAGACATCCCTGCGCCAGGCGAGGTACTTCGATTCGGTCATTTAATTCTATGTCGCCAGGGTTAAGGTCAATATCCGGGGCATCTATAGTCACCGTCCCGTCAAGACCTAGTTCAGAGCTAGCACTAATATCATTACTCTCAGGAGTCGGCAGATCACGAACTTCGAAGCCCAAAATACCACTGGTTAGCAGATTAATTTCCCCACCTTGACCTCTCACGGCATCGGCGATGATATCACTATCTTCGTTAGTCACAGCTACAATAAACCCGGCATCGATGTCGATGTTGCCCCCACTTCCACCTTCTCCCGATTTGGCAGATATACCGCTGTTACGACGTAGTAAAAGGACATCTTTAATCGCTAAGTCGATGTCTCCACCAATTACTCTTGTTTTCCCTTCTACTATCCCTTCTACCGATGTTGTAATCGACGAGTGATTATCAATGACAACAGAATTAGCCACAATGTTGATATTACCTCCTTGTGATGCATTGTCTCCTGTTGCAGTAATCGTTCCATGATCTGCGAGAAGAAGAGCATTTGTGGTTAATCTAACTGAACCACCTTTCCCGTTTTGAACACTCTCAGCGGAAATGCTACTATCCCATCTCTGATTAGGAGATGTGCCTGTGATTTCAACCAAATCAGAAATATTGAAAATCCCCAAAGCAGCCGAAGAGTTGGAAGTGGAGAGCCCAATACCAGCTCCCCCTGTAATTCGAAGTATAGGGGAATTTACCAAAAGCATCCCAGGTTTGCCGGTGCTCAAGACAGGACCAATAGAGATACCCGCGCTATAAGATTCACTCTCCGATACTCCAAGAAGTTCAACAGCTTCAGTGGCTGTTATCTTGATATCCCCACCATTCCCGCTACCAAAAGGGTTCGCAGAAACAAATGCCCCATCACGAACCAGAAGCCTATGCGTTTCAATGATTACATCTCCTCCTTTACCGGCACCAAAGCTATTAGCGACAATAAAACTAGCACTCGCTGCTCCCTCGGCAAGACTTACTGGGATTGGAGAACCTTCCAAAATATCTTTGAGTAGATCAGTAGAACCAAAATTTTCCGTATCCCCAGAGACTTCTACAAATTCAGAGTCTTTAATGACAATATTGCCACCTTTTCCTGATCCTAAAGTTCTAGCAGAGATGTCACCTCCATCGCGAACACTCACTCGCTTTGCACGGACGTCAATACTTCCTCCCTGACCATTACCAAAATTGTTCGTAGAAAGTGAGCTTCTCTGAGCATTGAACACACGAAAAAAGTCTCTAATAGTTGCATCACGCTCACCATTTGAGGGCCCAGTTCCTACTACCTCTAAAGCATCTGATGCATTGACATTAATTCCTTTCCCAGCATCATCTCCAGATAGACTTTTGGAAAAGACTTGCGAACCTCCTTCAACAATAATTTTGCGTCCCTGTAGTTGAAGCAGTCCTCCACTCGATCCGCTGGAATCAACCCTAGCTAACTGGGAAATCTGAATATCTTGGTAGGCCTCTACCTCATAATAATTAATTGTAAGTCCTTGGCCTGGTTGGGGAGTGATTCCCACCAAGCTTTCTCCAGCCACGCTACCTAGTGCAATATGACTTTGGGGGGAAATAATCTGCCCGCCTGGAATATCAATCGCCCCACCAATCAAGGCAATTGTTTGGTTTGGCTGTACCTGTAAGCCTGTGCTTTCTCCTGCAGCATTAACCGTGCGAGAAAGATTGACGATCCCGCCAGAATTCTGACCAAACTGTAAACCGATAGGAGTAGTGAGACTCAACAGGGGAGCAGAATTGAATTCTGTGGCACTGAAAATACCTTCGTCAAACTTAATATGGTCAGCTGTAGTCGCCAAAAAAGAGCCCCCTACATCCAGAGATGCATTTGGGCCAAAAACCACACCATTGGGATTAATCAGAAAAAAATTTGCTGCACCATTGACCTGAATCAAACCATCAATATTTGACATAGAAGAGCCTGTCACTCGACTCAGTACAGTCTCAATCGAAGGACTCACTGTGAAAATCGCAGCAGAGCCAGTCGGCAGCGAAAAAGACTCAAAGCTATGAAACAGGTTATTCCCAATTTCGGTGCCAGCTTCAAGGTAAAACGTATTACCTTCAGACCTAACGCTCGTGAAAGTGGGTAAAGTGAGGTCAGGAATCACTTGAGCGATCGCCTGCTCATGGTGAAGCCCTGGGAGCAAGAGAACTCCTCCCAGGAATGCTTTGCCCAAGAATGTAGTCCAGAAACGACGATACCCTAACCAAGGGAAACTCATTGCGTCACAGACCCCTAGGTTTCGCGATGTTCAATCCCAGTCTACAGGTCTCCCATCAAACGAATTAGCTCTACTGCATGAATTGCAATATCTAGCCAGTGGCTGATCAAAAACAGCAAACAAAGGCAAAATCAGAAATCTAGCGACGAGCCTCAGCTTGACTCTGTTCAATCTGTTGAAAAACCTTTTTGAAGACCTGCTTAAGCTGTTGTGCTTCATCCGGCTCAGCTTGAGAGACAGCCAATGCGAGCTGTTCTTTAAAGTCCTCCTGAGCATCATACTCGCGCGGATTAGCAGGAGAGCCTATTTCTTTTAGCCAAGTCGTATGAACGGTCATACCCATATTCATATCAGCATGACTGAGGCGATAGCGAGGGCCTTCACTCAACTTAGCCGCATCAAAGATCCAAATCTCGGTATTAGCAGACCAAGAATTGTCTTCCTCCTCTTGATTAGGAAAACGTGAAAGTATCTCATCTGAATAGTTCACCGTACAGGCAATATAGCCGTCGGTAGACCCCGTTGAATTGACTCTAGGGATAAATTGTGGAGAGTTACCAAAGTATCCGATACCCTCCTCAGAGGGAAATTCAAAGGTATCATCGACATAAATATTAGGACGACCTTTACTGCTGTCAATACAGATTCGAGAGATTGAGGTTGGCAATCCTTTCTCTACCTTTCTCAGAAAATCTTCGAGTCTTTCTGGCACTGTTTGGTAGCTATTGTCATACATGTCTACTAAAGACTTTGAAACTGTCTCTGGCCATGCCCCAAAGCTAGTCCAATAAATATTGTCCAGCTTTTGAGTCGGCTTATCATCTTGATATGCACAAATTCCCATAGCCCAAGTATGACGCTCTGCATCTTCATCGCGAATACCTGCTTTATGCTCAATCTCACCCGTTTTTGCATCAATGATGAAGGTGACAGGGCGATTAACTTCCATTCCTCCGGTAAAGACTCCTGCCATTTGTTGCATTCGTTCTTCAATTGCTGGATCTTCAAATGGTGATTTATCTCCCTTACGAATAAATTCAGCAAAATCAGTATTTTGATTGAGAGCAGCATGGATAGTGATCTCATCATTAGGATTCTCATAATCAACCTGAAAGTGAGCTATCGCAGCATCTTTCAGAAGCACTTTTCTCGCAACAACAACTCTATCTAAAGTCTCTTGGTCAAACTGACTTCTATCTACAATGTAGATAGAAGTATCCTGAAGGAGTGGAAACGTTGCCAAATTGCGAAGACGCTTGGGCAAATCAACTAAGAGCTGCTTGATTTTGCTAAGGCTGACCCGCTCCTCTCCAGTAAAGCTGGGGGTCAAGCTAGAGAGAACAATTTTAAATGCGGTGTCTGCAAAAATCAAATAGTCCTGCGTTATACCCATTTGATGAATTGTTTGCTGGATCTTGATTGACCTATTCTCTGGCAAAGTCACTCGCCAGGTTTCAGTTGTGTCTGTTTCTCCATTCCAGCGAACGATATAGACATCTTGACGATCTAAAATGCCAATGAACTGTAAAAAAACAATAGGTAGCTTGAGAAGGATCTGGATTGCTGAAAGAAATTTTCCATATAGATTTTTTGTCCAGCTATTCTCTGCTGGGTCTACGAAAGAAGACTGAAGTATGAAATCGAAAAGTCGAGGTAAACTCATCAAGCCTCTGAGAGACTTGACAACATTAGTTATGAAAATTTCATTGCTATCTGGTACGACAACTGGATGAGCAGATGTCATCAGTAGCTTAGTCGCCGTAGCACCTGAATTAACTTTTTGTATGGGCCGCCAGCTTTTATAATCACCGACAGGAGCAATAAATCGAAGAGAAACTGGATCAATTTCCACAGGGCGTCCCATATCCCAAGTCACTAAGAGTCGCTCTGGATTATTGTCTCCACCAGAGATAGGTAAAAAAGCAGTATTTGCTTGATTACAAGTGCCTGTAAGACTAGAAAATCGGCTTATCCCAAAATTGAAAAAACTTATTTTCAGGTCTTGTTGATGACTCAACTTATCTGCCCAATAAGTAACAGTTTCTATAAATCGAGAGGAGAACTTTCCACCCTCTGGCGAAAAATCAATCCGATACACCATGCCATCTCCATTCAGCAGATGGGAACCTGTTTGGGTTGGTAAAACAGTTTGTGGATGGCCTTCAAATGCAGGTGAATCCTCAGAACCTGCCGGGGCAATAATAAATAATGAGCCCTGCAAGTCCGGTGGCAAGTCTGCTTTATTGCCTTCTTTATCTTTAACAGTTAAGCGAAGCGATCGCTCCTCAGGTTTCCGTCCGTCAGCATCGTAAAATTCAGCACGGCTAGTTGATAGCAGCGATTTAGGCAAAAAAGGGGCAGATGACATCGGTTAGATTACTGTGATGGCAAGTCAATGGAGTTGTAGCGCTTCGACATGGCAATTAGCATGAGCTACGAGCACCATATCTATCGACTAGAGTTTTATAGGGAAGGTTCCTTATCTTGAAGTCAATTTCTACGACTACCTTTTTATACTTTTGAGTGGCCTGAAATATGCAGCCACTTATACGATGTCAGTAATATTTGACACTTAAAGCTAATCATTTCTTAAGCCAGCACAAACTCAAGCGAAACGAAATATTTGCAAGCCCTTTAGACTAAAGAGCCCCCCCTACACTTCAAAGAGCACACAGCTCAAAGCCAATTCCCAACCAACACATAGGACGCCCAATTTAGCGGTTTCTCATAATTAGGATCCGCTAGCAGTTCTAACTGCACCGCCTTCAAAGCCTCTGCCCGGCTAAGTTTTCCAGACAAAAGTGCTTTATAAAACTTCTCCGCAAAGATCGCACCAGACTCATCATCCAAACTCCACAAAGAAGCCAAAGTACTGCGGGCTCCCGCTTGAACCGATAGACCCGCCAACCCCAAAGCTGCCCGAGAATCCCCCGAAGCCGTCTCGCAGGCACTAAGAACCAAAAGTTCAATGGGATCAGGGCCGCGCCCCCGCAAAATTGAACTCAAATCATGCACATTCACTTCTTCGTCCCAAGCCATAACAAAGGTCTCTTCTGCATTAGAACTGAATTGTCCATGAGTCGCAAGATGGATTACAGGAAAATCTGACCTTTGCACCGTCTCTTCAAGCGCTGCGCGCGTAAACTTATCATTCAGCAAAACCTTATGGGAAACCACTTCCTGAATAGCAGCCAGCTCCTTCCTAACATAAGGAAGTTCTGGAAAGCCACGGAGCGCTTCACTGACACCGGCCAGTAGCGTTCGCTTCTTTTTAAGCTCGATAGGTTTAGGATCCAGGAGTTGAAGCCCTGGCGTTAGGGCAATGCTGTATTTTTCAATCAGATATTGATCCCCATCCCTGAGCGCAGCCATGGGAATGTTACGCAGTGCTCCATCCAAAACAAACGTGAGTGTTTTGATCTGGCTGGCCTTCAGCGCTGACTCAATGGGCTGGATCAACCAGTCATAGAGCTGTTGACCCAACTGTTCACCTTCGGGATCGGGATAGGGTTTCTCTAGACTCAATCTGAACTGGCTCAGAATCTGCTCGAAGTTGTCCTGAGGGACATTCACACGAAAGCTACGCAGTTGCTGTTGGGGCAGGCTGAGGATGAGGGTGACGCGATCGGGCAAGATGATGGGATATAAAATCGCAGCCCCTTTAGCATCAACCTTTTCTAGGGGAGTCAATTGATCTTGCAAGCAGTCAGTGTGGAAGAAATTATTGAGTTCCGCAATTTGCAGTGCTTCGATCACCTTCCTAGCCAGGGTGAGCGCTTTAAGACTCGGCTCAGTGGCAGGCGCGACAGGACGGAGCAATAGATCAACAAATTCTCGATAGATGGGTTCTATACTCTCACGGAAAGAGAATTGCAAATCGGGTTGAGCCGCTGCCAGATCACTCCGCAGCAACTGAAGCATGTCAAAGGCATTTTCATAGGCCGCCTTAGCAGGGGCAATCTGGTCTTGGGCTTTGAGAATGCGAGCGAGTTGCCATTGCCATTGGTAGCCAATGTCAATGGCATTAATGCGTTCAGCCTGGGCAATCGCCTTCCAGGTGAGCTGTTGAGCTTTATTCCATTGCAGAGATCGCTCGTAGAGATGCCCTAGATATCCTCGGGCATAGGTCTCTGCCCTCGCATCACCTAACTGTTTTGCAGTTTCCATGCCCCAGTTCAGGGTTTGAATGGCGAGCTGCAGACTTTCTGGGTCATAGATTTTTCCTGGCACATCATCATCGGTTTTGGAAACCTCAGCTTTGGTCAAATCATGGACCGTTAAACTGTTTGCCGTTACCGTACGGGCCGCCGCTCTAGAGCTTGCTCCTAGTTGGTTATCCCCCCGAGAGCGCTGATGAGTGGGTTTTGTAAAGGCAAGTTTGGTTAGGGTATTCGAAAAGTTAGTCGCCCCATACAAAACAGAACGGCTGGGGGGAAGAGCTTGTAGCTGCTGATTTAAAGGCGCAATTAAGTCGTGGGCTTGAGCCTGCTGATTGAGACAGTGCAATAACTGGAATTGATTTAATGTGGCTTGGAATTTCAACTCCCCCGAGGCAAGCGCCGCCGCCTGCTCGTAATATCGAAGCGATCGCCCCAAATGCTTTCGAGCCTGTTCAAGATTGCCCAAGCTAACGAATAGCCCACTAAGCTGTTGAGGCTGGTTGGCAGCTTGAACCAAATCACGGGATTCACGAAGAAACTTCTCAGCATCATCCAGTTTGCCAATCCGCCAATACATATTGCCCAGGCTTTGCAGACCAAAGCACCGCACCTCAGTCGACTGGTTGTCTAAACGCTGATGAACATCCTCCAGCGTTTGCCGAGCACGTCCATAAAACCCCAATGACTGTAGCGCCTGGCTTTGATTGATCAAACTCCCAAGCTGCCGTGACTCATCCTTAGCTTGTTGGTAAGCTGCTTCAGCAGATTTCCAGGCCACAAAAGCTTCCCGAGCTTGGCCCTTGGCATAGTAGAGACTGCCTTGGGTATTGAAGCTACGCCCCAGGGTAAGCTGTTGCTCCCGACTGGGGGCAAGGCGACGAATCAGTGCCAAACTTTGGTCAACCGAATGCTCAGCTGCGGACCAGTCACCGAGCTTCTGTTGTCCTAGGGATAGATAGCTGAGGGCTTGGGCCTGTTCCAGGATTGAGCCAGCCCCTTGGGCTAGGCTGAACTGGGCAACAGCCTCTGCGTAGCGACCCTCTGCGTAAGCTAATCGCCCTTGTTGCAGAGGGTTACCTTGAGCCTGTAAGGCTCTCCGCTCACCCGACTGCCCCAGCGGAAGCACTTGGGTAATCGAAGCCTGATTATTTAAACTGTGAAGGCTAGAAGACGCGATCGCAGCCTGAGCTGGATGAAAACCAAACCCATGAATGCCCCCCATAAGGGGAGTGATGCAGGACCAAAGCAAGACAAGAACTGCCGATATCGCTCCGGTTGCCCAATAGCGGCGCGCCATTTATCTACCTTCACGCTTGCACTGTCTAGTTAGGTGCAGGAATGACCTTTATCACTCCTAATACTTCCAAGACGGGTGAATCCAATTATACGAGGGTTCATTCACCACATTAAGGCGAGACCTTGTTATCTGTAAACTTTTTTATTTACAGCTTGTCTATCTCAAGAACTCAAATTCACTTAAGCACCAGAATTACAGTAGACCTTCCCCCTTTTAGCTTCGGCAAACTCACGCGCCGCAAGGGGGATTAGTCAATCCTGGTTTATCAGGCTGAACATTATGCGATCGCCACGCCCTTCTGCTGGGCCACCAACTGCTCAAATTGCTGCACAGATGCATCGACTATCATCAAACTATCCTTCCAGAATTGAGGTTGACGAATATCCTGATGCAAATGCCGCATAACAACCTCTTCCGCCGTCATACTGCCGGTATCGCGCAATAGATTGGTGTAGAGCTGATTGAAAGCATCACCGTATTTGTCCTGCTGGGCATAAATGCCCAAGCTAAATAGATAGCCAAACAAGTAAGGATAATTGTAAAACCCCAAGCTAGCAATGGAAAAATGGAGCTTGCTCGCCCAGAACAGGTCATCATATTCCGACAGGCTATCCTCGTACCAATGCTGCCAACTTCCAGCCATCATCGGCTTGAGCTTGTCCGCAATGACATAGCCCTGCTTGCGAGCTTCCACAAGTCGCTTTTCAAACTCAAACCGCGCCGGAATGTTGAGCAAGAACACAGCAGCGCTGTCGGCATTTTGCCAGGCAATCTCCAATTGCTGGGCCGGGTCCTTGGCATCCTTCAGCAAGGCATCACGCACCAGGGTCTCTGCGAAGATGCTGGCCGTTTCCGCCAGGGTCATGGAGTACCAGGTTTTCATCATGGGCAGGTCGCGCATGACCCAGTTGTGCCAGGCATGACCCAGCTCATGGGCCAGGGTCATGACGTTGTTCATGGTGCCCTCGTAGGTGAGAAAGATGCGGGGCTCCCGGGGGCTACGGAAGCTGGTGCAATAGGCTCCGGTGGTGCGATTTGGCGTGGGGGCACCGTCGATCCAGCCTTTCTCGGCCATCATCACGGCAAACTCGCCCATGGCAGGGGTAAGACGGCTGAAGGCTTTAGCGATTAGGGCGATCGCATCATCAAAGGGAATCGTTGCTGGTGACTCAACAGCCACTCCCCCCCCCGCGCTGGGAGCCGGGGCAAACAAATCCCAAGGGGCCATCTGCTTAATGTCTAAGGCTTGGCCCATGGCCTTGAGAGCACGCTGGCCAATGGCACGGTGCTCGTAGGTGGTATCCATCAAGGCATTGAGGGTTTCGCGCTCAATGCGGCTTTGATGGCAGCTCTTATCCAGGTAATGCAGTTCACGGATATGGCTGCGCTGGGCGGTTTCTTCCAAGCGCCAACCGTTAATGGCATTGAGGATACTAGCCACGGAGTCTTCACGGGTGGACCAGGCGCTGCGGATGGCGCTCCAGGCCGCTTGGCGAGTGGCACGGCTAGCGCTACTGACTAAATTTGCAGCCTTTGCCAGACCCACCATTTCCCCTTCTACTTCGCATTTGAGGCTACCCGCCAGATCGTCATAGAGATTGCCCCAGCCCTGGAGCCCTGTAACGCCCAAGCCGGTGATCAGCTTTTCTTCAGCAACACTCAGCAATTGGTCCTTGAGGCGACGAGCATGGGAAATGGAGAAACTGCGTTCTTCCAGCTCCGATTCAGCTAGAAGTTGGGTAATAAAGTCATCGCTAACCCGCACGAGGAAGACATCCAGGGGGGTACTCGCTTGGGAAAGCGCCGCTCCCACTTGCTGAAGCTTAGGCATCCAAGTATTGGCCTGGGCATCCTGGGAATCGACGCTAAGGATGGATGAAATAAAAGTACGAACGTTGCCGAGGCGTTCAAGAATGCTGACTTCCTGAGCGTGGATACGCTTGAGCTTGGAGATTAGCTCAGAGAAATCGCTCTCAGCCAAGCTCCCGGCGGTTGCGATTAGGTCGCTGAAGATGATGCAGGAGGCCTCTAGATCCGCGATGTCTGCCTGGAGTTGTTCGATTGAGGTAGCGATCGCCGGGTCATCGCTCCCCCTAAAGAACGTTTGGTTATCCCAGGTTTGGCGGAGTTGAGGCATATTAATTTGCTGACAAAGAGTCGCGGGCGGAAAGGTGGAATGGACTGCAAGACTGAGGAGTCTGCCGACAATTAAGCTTTGGTGCGTTGGCCTAATGTACAGCGCATCATGAAATCGCGCAGTGCAGCGGTCAGAGCATTCATTTGACTCCTCTCCTTGCAGCACGAGGTGAGCCAAAGTACGGAACCTTTGCTGCTCAAGGTCTTAGCTGTGGAGCCTACTGCTCAAAGTACAATGCCATCATGGAAGTTGTGAATGCTCCCATAATGGCCTCAAATATCGCCAGCAGAATAGAGGTGAAGCAATTCATCAACCTGGCCAAGACACACCGGAAACTCACGGGAAGGCGGAGTACTTCGGCCCCCCTCCAAAGCAGGTTACACAACAAACTGCTGGCAGAATTATCGGTTTTCCCGAGTTAGGCCAGCGCAGGCGAACATTATAAGGAGAGATCCTAAAATTATTGGTGATGTATTCACACAGTAATTTTAACCCACCCACTTTAGAGACCTCCCAGGATTTAATCATCCTCTTTCAGCCTCTGAACCTTGCACTGTTTAGCCATATCTGATGAGTTCGACAACGCGAAGCTGCCCTCATCTCAGTTGGCCTGAATCAGGCGACCCCTAGCCCCCCTCCCAAGGGAGAGGGGAACATGAAAAGCTCTGAAACAGACTGCTGGCGTTCGGTTCCCCTTCTCCTAAGGGAGAAGGGGTTAGGGGATGAGGTCGATTTGTCGGCTGCCGAACTCAGGTTATAAATGGCAAGATTTCAGGGTGATTT
>CALIGI010000077.1 GCA_938021205.1 uncultured Pseudanabaenaceae cyanobacterium | reverse complement strand
CAGGTCATTAAGCCGAGAACAGGGCTAGAGAAGATATTCTACCCTTCGCTAATTTTATACTGCTCAATGATAAACACCCTACTCAGTCCAGCTCGCGCAATCCGGGAACAGTGGTGTCGTTGCCGTGGACAGAAACCGGGTGTCTGCGGTGAATCTTAGTTTTTTTAGATGAGGCTCAAAAAGACACCCGGCTTCTCCAGCCGCCCCATCATGGCCTGGCGCTAGGAGATTTGCTAGACGAACCCAGTGGCAGTCGGTGTCAAACTTTGCTCAACGAAGGCTATCCTAGCCCCATCCGGTGCCTGCCCAAACCACTCGATCCAGCAGTTCTCACCTCAACAACCCCATGAAACAGATCTCCTCCAAATGGACCTCCTTCATGAAACGGGGCATCCCGGTGCTGTGGCTCATCACCTCCATCGCCACATTTAGCATCCTGTTCTTCACCCTGGGTGAAGGCAACGCAGAACGCCTTATCGTCTACCTGGCCATGGCTTCCTCCGCCATCTTCGCTGGCCTCATTTATAAATTTGTCATCGCCGACCTCGCCGACGAAGTCATCGACCACGGCGACCACCTCATCTTCCGCAAAGGCCCCCTCAAACAAACCGTCGAACTGCGCGACATCATCAACATCCGCCGCGCCTACAGCAGCAAAAACGACAAAGTCATCCTCACCGTTCAATCCAGCGGCCCCATTGGCAACAGACTCGCCTTCCTCGCTGAATACCGAGTGGTTCGCTTCACCGAACATCCCATCGTTATTGAGCTGCGGGAGCGCATTGAAGCGGCCCAGCGATGATGATTTTGGGGTGGAGTCACTTGAATATAACCAGAGACAAGGCAGCCTCACCCCTAGCCCCTCTCCTAAGAGAGAGGGGAAAGAAACAGGCCGCTGTTCGCTTTGGATTTGTGTTTAGTTCCCCCTTCTCCTCGAGGAGAAGGGGCTAGGGGATGAGGTCGGTTTTGTGGCCGCTGAGTCTAGGCAATTCCGAAGGAAACTTGCTACGCAATCGCCACCCCAACCTCACTCAAATCCCACTCTTCCAAATTCCCCGACGACCCTACAAATGCCCGCCCAGAAACATCCCACTCCACATAAACATCCCCAACCCGCTCCACTCGCTGCGAGCCATAAAACTTGCCTGACTCATCGTAAAAATGCACCGAGCCCTCCGCATCACCGCCACTCCCCGGCGCAAACGGTATCAACAATGCTCCCCGTGGCACCATCACCACCGCCTTATAGCGACCCTGGGGACTCACAAAGTGTTGATATTCAACCTCTTCACCCAAATACACCAGCCCCGCAACCAGAAAATCTATCATCCCTAGCTTTGCCGATAATAATGAATTGGGCCAAGCGAAAGTGGTGCGAGTCATGGCAGGTATGCTTTGAAATACTGTTAAATACTGCTCTCCCCTACAGGACGGCCTCCCTGCATTTCGCAGGGACTGTGGCCGTAAATCTACCCAACTTTGGTAATCCATCTGCCAACATAAGTCGAGCCTTTTCCTCTATAACGCCATGACCCTTGCCACCGACGCTGCTCTCAAAGTTATTCTGAGCCAAGCAAAAGCGATCGCCCTCGTCGGCCATTCCCCCAAGCCTCAGCGGCCCAGCTACCAAATTGCTCAATACCTGCGCAGCGTGGGCTATCAGGTCTATCCCATCCACCCCGCTGTCAAAGCGATCGATGGCCACCGAGTCTATGCCAGCTTGGCTGATTTACCCGGCCCAGTGGATATCGTCAACGTCTTTCGTCGGGCTGAGTTTTTACCAGGAATTGTTGAGGAAGTGATTGCGAAGCAAGCTTCCTTCGGAATCGCTATTCAAGCGCCTGTTGTCTGGGCACAGCTCGGCGTCAGCCATCCCGAGGCAGCAGCGATCGCCGCCACTGCCCAGCTTCATCTGGTGATGGACCGTTGTATAAGGAGTGAGCACCAACGACTTATTGATTAAGGTTGTGGTCACAACTTTTTAGAGCGTGGCATGACCAAAGGTCACATTAAACTGACGACACCAAATCACAGCAGAATTCAACTCTGCAAGGGAGACGCCAGCAGGAATGGCATAGCGCTGCTTACCTGATACAGACTGGAGTGCCCCTAGGTTGACGAAGCGATTGGCTGAATAGCTGCTAGGTGTTGCATCCTTGTGCAGTAATACGAAGAGGTCGGGGCCACTGTCAGAACGGAAGGCTTGATCAAACTCTAGATAGCGCTGGCCGTTTTTCTCGACGATGGAGGCTTTACCTAAAGTGGTATGAGCCCCAGTGGTGAATCTACCCGTTTTGAGTGCAACTGATTTTGTAGCGGCGGCACAGGGATCTGCGGCAGCACAGGGATTGGCAGCGGCGCAGGGATTAGCAGCAGCGCAGGGATTGTATTTCGCAGCGGCGCAAGGATTAACAGCAGCGCAGGGATTGGCAGCGGCGCAAGGGTTTACTTTGGCAGCAGCGCAAGGGTTGTAAGCGGCGCAGGGATTGGCTTGTGCTGGCTGGATGTTGCTGCCCAGACCGACGGTACCAACGGTCAGGATAGAAGCGATCGCCAGGGCAGAAAAGTAGGTGAGTTTCATCGCAGACTAATTGGGTAATTGTGAATGGGACTGGGTTCGAGGAACGGTTAATATCGCTGCTCTCTATGGTTCCTAGTTAGCCATCACAATCTGAAGATTGCCTGAATCAGCCCCCTGGTTAAATTAGTTGTTCCTGAGAAATGCTTTGGAAAGTTCGTAGAAGCGTTTGAGCAGCCTGAATCGTCAAACCTGATCGCTGGCAAGCTGATTTACTGTAAGCACTGGAAATGCCTTGCAATACCGTGAGATGATTCTTTTCTCCATCATTTCCCTTGTCCAGGGGAATCAGCTCTACTGGGTGAAGGGCTATTCTCTCTCTCGCAATATTACTGATCACAACTCGTAGTCTTTGCGTAATTTCCAGTCTTACTCTTCAGAAGTCATGCTCGTTACGATCTTGGATTTATTGGCTAAGGCGATTATTGCGAAAGAGAATCCCAGTGATGGTATGGAGCTCTGCTGGCCCGGAATCAAAACCCATCCTCCCCAACCAATCCATTTTGCCTGCTCAAGGCGAAGCCTTGGAAAAGGGGAGGAGCCATTGGCCTGTCAGCACAAAAGAAACTTGGCGCATCTCTCTAATCTGTTCCTCCCCTGTTTTGAGGGGAGACTAGGTGGGGTGGGTTTGCCGCTTGATGAGTTTGATGAGATGGGAGATTCTTTCCTAGACATCGTCTAAGCTCCCAATATATGACTTGATTTTGTGCGGTAGATACTGAGCTGAGCTGCTGCAACACTCAGTATTCTAATCGGCCAAAGTTCAGGATTCTTGGTGTGTGAGATCAAAGATTATAAAACTATAAATAAAATATGTTCTGCTCCGACCCAGATTGATTTCGGCAATCTGCGGTTTTTCATCATGGCTGATGACCTAAGCTTGGGAGCTTTCTGCTCTTGAGATTGGTTGCTCACTAGGAGATAGGAATTGCGGTTTAAATTCCTCTGACAGATTTTTGCATCCTGATTCCTTATTCCATCTACCAGATTCTCCCATGCCTTTGCTTGATGACCCTGTGGAACTGACTTGTGCTCTGGATAAGATCCATCAGCTTCAAGCCGAGCTTGATCAACAGGTTGCTACCGGCTATGAGATGCAGGTTTTGATGCAGGGACAACATAAAATCCTCAAGCTGATCGCTACGGGGGCGACAATCAGTGCCACGCTCAGGGAAGTAATCTTGCTGAGCGATCGCCTTTCCCCCGCTTGGCGTTCTACCATTTTGCTGTGGAACCCCGCTGTAAATCGGTTGCAAACGGTTGCTGAATCTCGCATTCCATTGGCCTATCTAGAACACCTTGCCACACCTGGGCATGATGCATCACCGGAAGCCTGCGCAACTGCGGTTCGCTTGCAAAAAACGGTCTTTATTTCAGACCTGGCGGCAGGGGATATCGACTCTGCCGAACAAGCTCAGGCGGCAAAAGCAGGGTTTGCCGCCTGCTGTGCGATCCCTGTCTTTGTCGATTGCCAAGTTCAGGCTGTGCTAGTGGCCTATAGCGATCGCCCTCAGCCTTCCTCTCGCCAAATTTATGAAGCGCTACAAAGTCTTCTTGAACTGATTCAGGTTGCGATACGTCGTAACACCACCGATTTAGCCCTGCAACAACGTTTGCAGCAGACCATTTTGCTGGGAAAAATCACCCAGGAAATTCGTAACAGCCTTAAAACAGAGCAAATATTCCAGACGACCGTCACTCAAGTGCGCGACATCCTGAACGCGGATCGGGCGGCGATCTATCGATTTGATCCCCATTCCCAGTATTTGGAAGGGCAGTTTGTCGCCGAAGCCGTGGACCCGCGCTTTGAACCTGCCCTAGCAGCCAAAGCGCTAGATCGCTGTTTTGGGGATGCATATGCGCGGCGTTATCAACTGGGGCGAATTCAAGCCTTGGAGGATATTACGACTGCGAACCTGAGTGATTGTCACCGCTCTGTACTAGAACGGTTTCAAGTGCGAGCGAACCTGATTATTCCCCTGCTAGAAGGCGAGCAGCTCTGGGGGTTCCTTTGCATTCATCAATGTGATCAACCTCGCCGCTGGCAGCCAGAAGAAATCGAATTTGTTCAAGAGATCGCGATACAACTGAGTATTGCTCTCAAGCAAGCTCGGCTGCTGTCGAGGGCAGAGCATCAATCCCATAAACTCAATCAGGTCCTGACTAAGATTAGGGCTCAAAAAGAAGCGTTGGCTCAGGTCGCAAATTATGAACGAGCCCTCACCCAAGTGATTCAGTCCATGCATCACAGCCTGGAAGTTGATCAGATTTTTGGAACAACGACCGAACGGCTGCATCAAATCTTGCAGTGTGATCGCGTCGTCGTTTATCGCTTTTTACCAGATTGGAGTGGCACCTTTGTCTTTGAAGCAACGAGCCCTCCCTGGCAGTTATTTGCCACAGAAGAGTATCAGATCCCCTGGGATGATTCCTATCTGCGTGACCATTGTGGTGGCAAGTATCGCCACAAGCAATACTCTATTATCTACGATATCTATGCTGAAAATTATTCGGATTGCCATGTTGATGTTTTGGAACGGTTTGGTATTGATGCCTACATGGTTGTCCCAGTCTTTGTCGGAGAGAAACTGTGGGGGCTGTTAGCGGCTTATAGCCATTCAGGGCCTAGACTCTGGAGTTCGAGAGAGGAGAATCTGTTTCATCAGGTGGGTATGCAACTGGGAGTTGTGTTGCAACAATCTGACCTCCTGACTAAACTTCAGCAGGCGAAGGAAAAGGCCGATTCTGCTAACCGAGCCAAGAGTCTATTTTTGGCCAATATGAGCCATGAATTGCGAACGCCGCTGAATGCCGTTCTGGGATTCTCTCAACTCATGCGCCGTGATCCCGCTGCTACTCTGGAGCAAAAAGAGACACTTGATACCATCAATCGCAGTGGCTCCCATTTATTGACCTTGATCAATGACGTTTTAGAAATGTCAAAGATTGAAGCGGGACGTGTTGTGCTTCAAACCAAAAGCTTTGATTTATTTAGTCTGCTGGATTCTCTAGATGAACTGTTTTCCCTGAAGGCCAGGGCTAAGGGGATTCACCTGAGCATCAATCGAATTCCATGCCTGCCCCGGTTCATTTCTACTGATGAGGGGAAACTACGTCAGATCCTAATCAACTTGCTGAGCAATGCAATTAAATTTTCTCACCAGGGTACTGTCACCTTGCAAGCTCGCTGGATGCCCGGTGACAAAGGCTCATCTGCACCAGTCCCTGAAGAGATTGGTCTCTGCTTTGAGGTCACTGACACAGGTGTTGGTATTGCTGAAGCTGAACTGGAGACGATTTTTGACGCTTTTACCCAGAGTGAGTCGGGGCGAAATTCCCAGGAAGGAACGGGATTGGGACTGGCGATTAGCCAAAAATTTGCCAGCATGATGGGAGGTCATCTTCAGGTCCAAAGCGAGGTGAGCATTGGCACGAGCGTTTCCTTGACGATACAGGCCATGCTGAGTACAGCAGTCTTTCCATCGACCCAGGAACAGCGAAACGTGGTTAGAGTTGTGCCGGGGCAGCCCACTTATCGAATTTTGATTGTGGAAGATAAGCAGGCAAATCGTCAGCTCTTGAAAAAGCTCCTGACTCTGGTGGGTTTTGAGGTGAGTACCTGCGTGAACGGCGAAGAAGCTATTGTGCAATGGATTCAATGGCACCCCCATCTGATCTGGATGGATCTACAAATGCCGGTCTTGGATGGCTATGAAGCAGTGCGCCGCATTCGGAAATTGGAACAGGAGAGGAAGCCATCACAACGCGTTCCAGTCATTGCTTTAAGCGCCAGTGCATTTGACGAAACTAAGGCGAATGCGTTGAGTCAGGGGTTTGACGATTTTGTGACGAAGCCGTTTCGAGAGTTTGAGATTTTTTCAACTCTGGGGACTTTTTTGGGTGTTGAGTATGAGTATGAGAAAAGCTCCCCTGGGGCTGAGCTGGAGATGCTGCCTAAATCCAATGAAGTTGATTACGCAACCCTAAAAGAGCTCCTGGCTCACCAGCCTCTCCATTGGATTTCGGAATTTCAGCAAGCTGCACTGATGTTAAATGAGCGAGCAATGGAACAGCTCATTGATCAAATCCCTGAAGATTCAGCTCCGCTCTCGGTTGTGCTATCAGGCTGGCTTGAGACATTGCAGATTGACCAAATCATTGATCTTTTTCCAGAATCGAAACCTGTGACTGGCTCAGGTTAGGTATCGGGCGGACTAATTCGAGCCATGGCTTCCGCGCCTGGCTGCGACCCACTATGCCATCGACTGACTCTGCATCCCCCTCTCTTTTCTTCTCCCTTTACTCTGGATTTATCATGCAGTTTTCTAAAGAAGCCAGTACTATTCTGATCGTTGATGACAATAAGGATAATCTCGATCTACTCTCGGGGATCTTAGCGCGGGAAGAGTATCAAGTTCGCCGTGCTATTAATGGAACTCTGGCATTGAAAACGGCAGCAATTTTGCCGCCTAGCTTAGTATTGCTGGATATCAATATGCCCGATATCTCAGGTTATGAAGTTTGCCAGCGGATGAAGCAGGATCCCAAGACCTGCGATATTCCTATTATTTTTATTAGTGCCCTCAATGAGGTTGTAGACAAAGTCAAAGCATTTTCAATGGGAGGCGTGGATTACATCACGAAGCCATTCAAAATGTCTGAAGTACTTGCCAGGGTGGAAACTCATATTGCACTGGCAACGGCCAAGCGCGAAGTCATTTTGCTGAATCAAGTCCTGGAGCAGCGAGTGGAGGAGCGAACCTTAGAGCTAGAACAGCGAGCCCTAGAGCTAGAGTTCCAATCTCAACAGCTTCAGGACATGAACCAAAATTTAAAGCAGGAGATTGTCCAGCGGCAAAGGGTTGAGGAGCAATTGCTCCATGTGGCATACCATGATCCACTGACTAATTTGCCAAATCGTGCTTCCTTGCTGCGAGCCTTAGAGCAGTTTCTAGTTGAGCAAACAATGACCTTGGCAAAATCCGCAGAATGCTTAGAAGTGAAACGTATTACTTCGAAGAAAGGCTTTGCAGTGATCTATTTAGACTGCGATCGCTTTAAGGTGATCAATGACTCCCTGGGCCATGACTTGGGTGATCAGATCTTGTTAGCGATCGCGGAGCGGCTACAAAAGCGACTTCCCCTGGCGGCCCAACTCTATCGTCAAGGCGGCGATGAGTTTACAATTCTGCTGCGAGAGGTTGAGACCCAAACCCAGGTGGAAAAACTAGTCAAAAGCTTAGTTGAAAGTTTTAATCAGCCTTTTTTATTGCAGCAGCATGAGCTTTTTTTGACTGCTAGTTTTGGTATTGTCTTTTGTTCTGAGCCCCTTGGCACAGCGGAAAATATTTTGCGAGATGTGGATACTGCGATGTACCACGCTAAGGCAGATACAAATTTGCAATGGCAGTTCTTTGATCAGGCTATGCATCAGCGCCTGAAAGCCAGGCTAGAGCTCGAAAATGAAATTCGCCGGGCTATAGAAAATCAAGATTTCTCTCCAGCCTATCAACCTATCATTGACTTGAAAACTGGATTGATATCTGGGTTTGAAACCTTAATTCGCTGGAATCATAAGATCCAAGGATTCATCTCACCAGGAGAGTTTATTCCAGTGGCAGAAGAGGCGGGTTTAATCATTCCCATTGACCTCTGGATTTTGCAGGAGGCCTGTCGCCAAACAAGATTTTGGCAGGTCAAATTCTTGGGTAAGAATGCCTTGTTGCCCAATGGTAGAAATCTCGAATCATCGGCTGGCCTAGTTCCCTGGAAAGTGAGTGTAAATCTTTCCGTTAAGCAATTTTCCCAGCCAAATCTACTAGAAGAAATTGACCGCATTTTGTTAGAAACGGGCTTGAGCGGTCAGTCGCTAAAGTTGGAAATTACCGAAACGGCCATTATGGAGAATGCGGATTCAGCTCTGCGTCTTCTACAGGCTTTGAAGCAGCGGGGGATTCAGTTGGCGATCGATGACTTTGGCACCGGCTACTCCTCATTGAGCTATCTCCATCGCTTTCCGGTGGATACGCTCAAGATTGATCAGCTGTTTGTCAGTGGCTTAGATCCTGATTTCTCTCGTTCGGGCAAGCCCATGGGGGCTCAGGACTTCGAACATAATTTGCGCATCGTGCGTTCGGCAGTTAATTTGGCCCATGAGTTGGATATGGATGTCGTGGCTGAGGGGATTGAAACCTCAGTGATGCAGGAGCAACTGTTGGCGTTAGGCTGTGACTATGCCCAGGGCTATTTGCTGGGCAGGCCGCTGAATGCAGAGGCACTGGAAGCAAAATTGGCTGAGCAGCATGGCTCGCTGGCGATCGCGAACTAAGTCTCTGCTTGGGCCTGGGCATAACACAGATGTATGGACATTTGGACCCGTCTTCCCATGAAAAGGGGGAAGGCATCATGCCTCCCCCCTTTTCTGAATTCAATTCACTTGAGATTCCCTATCGTTGGGAAACGGCCACCGGGATGTGAGCAAAGACCGATCGCCCAAGGCTCAAAAATTCCCCATCAATCTTCAGGTAGCCAATTTCTGCCACATAGTCATGCTCGGCGGTGGGCACGGTCACGACCTTGTCACGAGCATTCTCATCCAACATGTATTCATCGGTGTGGTGAGGGCGCTGTTGATCCAGATTGATGTGGTCTGCATCGTAAATGCGCAGCGCTAGCATTTGCCCGCCTTGCTTGCGCAGGCGACGTTTAAACTCCGGTGCAATATCCCAGTACACATAGGCCTGGGGCTTGGGATTGCGGGTGGGACCGCTTCGCATTTGGCGATGGGGGTCGCAGGGCATGATGACGATGCGGCAGCCGTCGTATTCTGCGGTGGGGCTGTGGGAATGGAAGGAGCGAGCGATGTGAATCCAGTCTTCTTCAGCGCTGATGAAGCCAATCTCTGCTACGTAGTCGCGATCGGGCACTGGCAGGTCCACCTGCTTTCGGTCCATGCTGCTGCGGCATTCGTAGGTGTAGCTGCTAATGAGCCAAGGTTCTGTTTGGGTGCTGGGGTCGGCATCATGGATGCGAATCATCATGCGCTGGCCCCCCTGGCATTTGGCCTCAAGGCGATGCTCTTCGGAGATGTGCCAGTTGACTTCGCCTTGGTGAGAGTTGAGGGGGGTGAGGGTAATCCAGGTTTGCTCGTTCTCGCTGTTGCCTAGGCCTGCCATGGGGGCATCGAGTCTGGAGGATGGACCGGTGGGAGTGACTTCAGATGTTGCAGCAACTTCTATTCTAGGAGCTTGCTCTGCATTCTCTCTGGCGGTTTGATGGTTGAAGACTCTTGCTGCTCCGGCCATGCCTGCTGTTCCCAGGCCAGCACGTTTCAAGGCATTGCCGAGGGCAGTACTGTCTTCGGCGGAAAGTTTGTTTTGGTTCCGGGAGGTTGCTGGATTTTCGAAGGAGAGTGGCTCGACTGGCTCGCCATTGGCGGCTGTTTCGGTGGCCCCTGGCTTGGGATTGTCATATAACAGCTCCTGCGAGGGTTGGTCTTGGGGGGGCATGTTTTTCTTGCCACCGTTGGGACGCTCTAGGGCTTTGTCGATGCTGTGATCGACGAGCTCGCGGCGGCGGCGTTCACTGAGGTGACGGATGTTGTTGGGGGTGGGAGTAGATTCGTCGTGGGTTGGGCGATCGCCGATTTCTCCAGGGAGGCTATGTCCATCATGGCTGCCGGTTTTATTCTGATCGCTAATCTGCTCAGGGGGGTCGATTGCCAGCGAGCTTTGACCATCCAGAGCTAGCGCTGCCCAGGTCAGTGGAGCGGAGTCCTTCGTGCTAGAGCTGGCTGCGGCCAACCCTGCTCCAGCTAATCCTGCACCTGCCACTGCTCCCAGGCCGGGTGAGGATTCCGTCGCTTGATTGGGGGTGGGGAATGTCAGATTTTGGGGGTCTGCTGCGGACTGTGTTACGCCTTTCAATCCCTCCTGGGGAGAGACGATCTTGCCATCAAATCTGTTGTGGATAGGTTGCTCCAGGGACGGGTTGAGCTGGAGGCTGGGTCGTTGATTTGCGGTTTCCAGATCTGTCTTGGCGGGTCCCTGGGGAGCCTGGGCTGACTGCGCTAAGTCCAGCTCGTTGACGGTTTGATGGTGGGGCGTTTGATAGTGGAGTTTTTGCTCCTGGGGTCTGTCCAGGGCAAAGCTCGCAGCATCGTCATTGGCAATCGTGCCATTGGCTAAGCTGTTGCTGCCCCAGTGGGCTGCGCTCCGGCCTCTCAGTCCCCGGGCCGCCAGACCCACGCCAGTTAGACCCGCACCTGCTGCAACGAGGCCGCTTAAACCGGTCTGAGGTAGGCCATCAGAAGCAGTCGTTGTACCGATTTCTGCGGCCTTTGCTTCCTGGAGGTGACGGCGGCGCATCGCTGCCAAGCCAATTACGCCTAGGGGCGCTAGGGGGACTAGCCACCACCAGGGGGCATAGATAGGGGCCGCGATACCTAGGCCGTTGCGAACGGTATTGGTGCTGTTAACCTGGCCAGCGCCTAGACCTGATGTTGAGTCAACAACTGTGTCTGGGGTGGAGCTAGGGGGCTGTAGTGTTAAGTGCTTGTCTAGGGCTTTGGCATTGCGGCCTAGGTTCCAGTCGTCGGGGCCTGCGCTATGGGATTGAATGGCTGTGGGAGCGGTGCCGTTCACATAGCCTAGGAAGGCGATCGCTTCTGGAGTAGGATTTGCCTCCAAGTAAGCAAAGTTGCGGGGCTGAGAGAAGGGATAACGAACGTCCGTGGGCATCACTCCATGCATCGGCACAATGCGAATGTCCGGGCGATCTTTAACCTGTTCATACAGGGCATAGCCGATTCCGTCGTTACCTAGGCTTTCAATGACGCTGGTGATGTTGTTGGGCTGGATAAAGGCTGTGTCGCCGCTTTCAAAGGGAGCATCTTGGAAGAGAGCGTAGGAGCCGAGGGAGCGACGGGTGTCGCTGGTGGCAGCGAGGTCAATGAAGCGAATGGGGATATTCTCGCCACCCAGCTCGGACCAATTGGTGATTTCGCCTCGGAAGATTTGGGCAAACTGCTGGTCACTGATTTCGCCCCGGAAGGAGTTGTCAACGCCGACGAAGGTAGCAATTTTTTCGCGAGATAGGGATAACGTTTCGACCCCAGCTCGTTCTTCTAGGCTGGTGAGATCTCGACCAATGGCGGCTACGTCTAGACGGCCAGAAATTACACCGATAACTGCTGGATCAGAGCCTTGGCTCTCGTAATTGATATTGGTGCCAGGAAATTGTTCTTCGAAGCTTCGACTGAGAGATTCTGTGGTGGGCTTGAGGCTGGGGTCGCCATCAATCCAAACCTTTGTGCCTGCTGCTACGGATTGGGGGAGGCTCAGGTCACTCTGGTCTGGGGTTTGGGCCTGAGTTTTAAGGGCAGGAACAATGGGAACGGTTACAGCGACTAAGGCTGCAAGGACCAAGCTGGGGGCTTTTCTCAGATCAAACATGTACACCTCGTATCCTTTGAATCTGCAACGAAGAACGAAATGGGGCTAAATTTCACTAGCGCTGAGACCAGGCTGAGGGGGCTCTCACGCAGATAGACAGGGGCACTTCACCTAGCCTAGGCCGAGGTCTAAGGGCGGGCTATCTCGATATTTAGATGTCTGGTGAATACCTTGTTAAGAGGCTTTAGAAACTGCAATATAGCGACTGTATCGCCTGGCACAGACTCAGCTTGAGATGGCTTAAGACTTCTTCGGGGAAACGTTGTTTCCCATGTCTTTTGATGAAGTAAACCGAAATTGATCACTCGTTTCTGAAGTTTCTTGGCGAAAAAGTCTACGAAGTTATTGTTAGAAAATCATTATTTGACGAGGATGCCAGCGACGTGATTCTTAGGGCTCTCCTCGTGAGAACTCAGGGAGAGGTGACGAATATTGCTAATAACCCCAACGACCAACCCCAACGACCAAGGGCTTCAATATCGGTGCTAGCCTAGAGATCCGACGATGACGTTGAAGATTTTGACTGCCCGGCAAATGCCGCCAAACTACCATGGCTGATACCGTTACCGATGCTTTGACCTATCCCGTAGCTACTCCTCAGTCTGGAGTGGCTACGCTGGCTGAGAAGGCTGTTGCTGAGAAACAGGGGACGAAGGTTGTTGTCGGTTTGTCCGGTGGGGTGGATAGCTCGACAGCGATCGCCCTCCTCCACGATCAGGGCTACGCCGTAGAAGGCCTGACGCTCTGGCTAATGAAAGGCAAGGGCCAATGCTGCTCCGAGGGCATGGTGGATGCCGCCCAGATCTGCGAGAACATGGGCGTTGAGCATTACATCGTTGATATTCGCGAGACCTTCGAGAAGTACATCGTTAACTATTTAGTTGAGGGCTATGAGGCGGGGATTACGCCCCTGCCTTGCTCCAACTGCAACCGCATGGTCAAGTTCAGCCCCATGTGGGACTACGCGCGGGATAACTTGGCGGCAGATTACATTGCCACGGGCCACTACGCCCGCACCCGCGTTGATGAGAAGACTGGGCGGACGCAACTGTTGCGGGCGGTCTATCGCCCGAAGGATCAGTCCTACTTCCTCTATGACGTGCCCCATGAGGTCTTTGAGCATGTGCTGTTTCCCCTGGGGGAGTATGCCAAGACCGAGACCCGCCAGGCTGCAGCGGACCACGGCTTACACACTGCGGATAAGCCGGAAAGCCAGGACCTCTGCCTAGTAGAGGCCAATGGGTCCATGCGGGCGTTCATTGATAAGTATGTGGCACCGAAGCAGGGGGAGATTGTTCACACCTCTGGCTTGGTGCTGGGCCAGCATGATGGTATTCACCATTACACCTTGGGCCAGCGCAAGGGCTTGGGCGTGGCTTACAGCGAGCCGCTTTATGTGGTGGAGCTGGACCCGGTGTTGAACCGCGTGGTGGTAGGTAGTAAGGATGCCACGTTCTCGTCGGAGCTGATGGCGCGGCGGGTGAATTGGGTGTCCATTGCGGAGCCGAGTGAGCCGATCCGGGCGGAGGTGCAGATTCGCTATCGCCATAAGCCGGAGATGGCGACGGTGACGCCGTTGGGGTCAGGGCGGGCGAAGGTGGTTTTTGATGATCCTCAGTCGAGTATTACGCCGGGGCAGGCGGCGGTTTGGTATGACGGAGATGTTTTGTTGGGTGGTGGGATTATTGAGCGGAATGACGAGGTCGGCTAGGCCGATCTTTCACGCTGGATATTTCAATATGGGGCTTTGGCCTTAATCTTGCCTAGGTGGTTGCTGGGGCAGCAGTACCATTAGCGTGACGTGAGGCGCTTGCGCAGGGGCTAGGCTATGGAAGCGACACCGAATCTGGATTGGTTGTTGGGTGGATTGGCGATCGCCATTCTGGCGGGCGGTATGCTGATGCTAGCGAGCGGCGTTAAGGGTATGGATGCCGATGGTAATAAGCCAAAGAAGAAATAGTCAGGTAGCCTGTTTCTTTATCCCTTAAAATATTGACTTAGCGAGGTCGTCGCAGCCATGATTGCGATCCCCCATTACATCAGCCCTGAAGAATATCTCAGCATTGAGCAACGCAGCTCTATCCGCCATGAGTATCTGCGCGGCCTGGTTTATGCAATGGCGGGGGGCTCCGACAATCACGATCGCATTGCTTTCAACCTGCTCAAGCTGATTGATAACCACCTTGGAGACGATTCCGACTGCCGCTTCCATGCAGGCAATGTCAAGGTCAATTACGAAGCTGAGTTCTATTACTATCCTGATGCATTTGTGACCTGCGATCCGCGTGATAAGCAGGATCGGTACATCAAACGCCATCCCAAATTAGTTGTGGAAGTCCTCTCTCCTAGCACGGAAGCATTTGATCGGGAGGGGAAGCTTAATGACTACGCTCAGCTAGAGTCTCTCGAAGAGTATGTTTTAATTTCCCAAGCTGAGCAACGGGTCGAATGCCGCCGTCGTGACGCTTCAGGTATATGGGGGCTCGATATTTACCGGTTGGGCGATCGCGTTACGTTGACCAGTATCAATCTTGAGTTTCCCATTGCGGAACTCTATCGGGGGCTAGATGATTTGCAAGCTGTGGGTATAACGAGCTGATGGAGACACTTCCAGCATTTATAATGTTGTTGAAGGAGCGATCGCGGTCGGCGGCATGTTGATGCTGGCTAGTGGTGTGAGTGGTATGGACGCCGATGGTAATAAGCCGAATAAAAAATAGCCATGCAGCCTGTTTTGTTACCCCTCAAAAACATTGATCTACCGATGGGGCAGATCGAGGCCTTTTGTCAGAAATGGCAGATTGTTGAATTTGCTCTGTTTGGCTCAGTGCTGCGGGATGACTTTCGGCCAGAGAGTGACTTGGACGTGCTGGTGAGCTTTGAGCCGAATGCCCCTTGGGGGATTTTGGAGCTAGTGGAAATGGAGCAAGAGCTAGCCCAACTCGTAGAGCGAGACGTTGATCTAATTGAAAAGCAGGTCATCGAAAAAAGCGACAACTATATTCGTCGTGAGGAAATTTTAACTACGGCTAAAGTTCTCTATGCGCCAACCTATGAAGCCGCGTGATCGCGAAGCTCTCCTAGATATTCGCAAGGCTGCTCGGCTTTCGATTTCCTTTGTTGAGGGAATGGGATTCGACGAATTTGAGAGCGATGTCAAAACGCAGTCGGCAGTCCTTTACCAAATTGCTATCGTCGGAGAAGCCGTTAAGCGTCTATCTATGGCCTTCCGTGATGACTACACAACTGCCCCTTGGTCTGCCATGGCAGGAATGCGAGATAAATTGATTCATGATTACGGCGGTGTTGATGCTCGGAGGGTTTGGCAGACTCTACGCGAGAGTATCCCTCCTCTGCTGGAACTGATTGAGCCACTTTTGAATTGAAGAGGGTGGACTGGAATTTTGCTGTATTCCCTTGTATTCACTGAGCAGCCCCTACGCCTAGCCATGGCCGTCGCTCATGTCTGCAACGCCCCCATTGCCCCAGCGCAAAAACAAGCGCTTTCGCCGCTTCCTCAAACGCTCAAGCCTCCTAATCCTCAGCCTCTGATTATTGCTGAGCCTGTGGCAGACCCCCGTCATCAAAGCTGCGACGAATACCGACGAACTGCGTGGCCCTGCCCCCGTAGATCTACGATTGCCCCGCTGGCTCGACGGCATTCGCCTAGAAGTCACCGGCAGCAACCAAGCCTGGCTCAATCCCTTCCACCCCGAAGTCCAGCAATTCCTTACGGACTTGATTGTCGATGTCGTCCAACGCTATGACGTGGACGGCATTCAGCTCGACGACCACTTTGGCCTAGCCGTAGACTTTGGCTATGACCCCGTCACCGAAGACTTGTACGCTGCGGACCATGGCGGGATGCTGCCGCCCCTAGATCCGACCGATGCGGAATGGATGGCTTGGCGGAGCGATCGCCTCACCACCTTCATGACCAAAATCCACGACGCGGTCAAAGCCGCCAACCCCGAAGCCACCGTCTCCCTCTCCCCCAACGCACCCGACTTTGCCTATCGCAAATACCTCCAGGACTGGACGCGTTGGGTTGACTTGGGCTTGATTTATGAAGCGATCGTCCAAGTCTATCGTCCTGACCTCAGAAGCTTTGAAGATGTGTTGTACAGCCAAGAGCTACGTAGCCTTCAAGGCCGAGTTTCTTTGTCAGTCGGCATCTACACCGGCCCAGTGCGCCCTGCTGTAAAGCCAATTGCTGATGTCATAGCCCAAGTAGAGGCGACCCGTGCCGCAGGCTATGACGGCATGGCCTTTTTTAGTTGGGAGTCGACACTGCTGCGCTTCAAACACAGTCACTCCGCGACGGTGAAAAAGGCCTTTCACAGCTTTTTTGAGCCTAGTTTGACTCACTAGGTCTGGAAATGAGGTAATACTCGAAGCAAAGGACAGTCTGAAGCTAATTAATTGTGGCCTACTCTGCATTCTATGGGCATGCTGGAAATAATTGCCAATGATCAGACCTGTCTACGCGTCCAAAGCGAGATCTATCTCAGTCACCCATTCTCTCACTTAGATGCTTATGCGACTTTTGCAAGGCTGTGAGCTTTAGAACTTTGCCATTTCGGGATCTCAGGCTAATTCTAGGCTCCTCCCATGATGACTTCTTCCCAAAATCGCGATCGCTTCCAAGCTGCGGTCTCCATTGTTCTGCTCATAGTCTTTTTTGTCGCCTCCATCATTTTTGGTTGGCTGGGTTGGCAGGCTAGCCTCCAGCAACAGACCAAATGGCGCGAAGCCAATCGTTTGACTTACCTGGGCCTCGAAACTAAATTCTTGGCGGCAGACTTCAATGGTTGGCAAACGGCCTATGCCTTTGATGTGATTCGAGGCGTATCAGGAGCGACTGATGACGAAGCTTTTAGTCGGCGGCATTTTTTGGATTCATCCCAGAACTTTGCATTAGAGCTAGAGCAAATCAGAAGTCACTTGACGCAGGAATCAGAGTTGGAACGCTGGAGCCATGTTCATGAAGACTTCCAGTATTATATGGATGTCGATCAGCAAGTTATCTCGGCTTACCGGACGGGGGACGAACAGGCGATTCAGCGAGCAAACGAGTTGGTCTTGGGGCGAGAAATTGATTTGTTTACTCAAATTTCTCACTCGACTGAGGAGTTGATTGCTTTAGTTCTAAATCTTTCGAATCAAACTTTGAAAGATGCAGAAGTTTCTGCAAATGTTACCTATCGTCTGATGTTGCTGTGCGGTGGATGCATTCTGTTCTTGCTGAACTTCGCTGTTTCTCGTGCCAATCGTTTTGTGACCTATCAGCGTAAGCTGCTCCACAAGATTGGCAAAATTGCTCACACTGATGGTTTGACTGGAATTGCTAATCGTCGAGTTTGGGATGACGAATTGCCCAAATTGATCGAACAGGCTGCATTGAAGGAAAAGCCTTTGACAGTCGTCATCTTAGACCTGGACTATTTCAAGAAATTCAATGACTCTAAAGGGCATCAAGCGGGAGATGTATTGTTGCGAACAACCGCTCAGGCTTGGAATGATCAACTTCGTTCCGGTGATCTGCTAGCCCGCTATGGCGGAGAAGAATTCGGGATGGTGCTGCCAAAATGTAGCCCAGAGAATGCCTTCAAAATTGTCGAGCGTCTACGGGACTGGGTGCCTGAGCAGCAAACCTTCTCGGCGGGCATTGCCCAGTGGGACGGCCAGGAAAAACCAGAGGAGACTGTGGCCCGTGCAGATGAGGCCCTATATCGCGCTAAGGCCAAGGGGCGGAATCGCTCGGAGTTTGCCAAGGAATATACAGATGGGGAACCGGAGGAGGCGGTTGTGGCTGTCGCCTCTCCATCTGCTGGCCCTGAATTTCCTGCCTAGGATGGTTGAAATAAGCCTTTGTTTCCCAACAACTCTAGGAGCGTGGAACCGTTCGCTTTAAGGTTTGTTGGGGGAAACCCTCGCTTCCTTGGGGAGTGAGTTGCTTCGCGATGTGGCTACCGCTGAGCCAAAGCAGCAATAGGCTGACGAGAAAGGTAGTAGAGAAGTAGTTCATGATAGCGATCCGATGATGCTAGGCTTCTCTCTCCAAGTAGAAGCTCGAAGGGTCTCTAAGCCGGGGAGATGCCTATGGATGTGATATTAGGTCTAACATTCACTAACAACAAGGCAAAATTACGTTTTCCAGATAAATTTATGACAAACCGACCCTTGCCTTTACGTAAGGCTAGGCAGTTGTGAGGGGGTGATGACTTTTCACCCAGGCGATCGCCGCTGCTTTCCCCCTGTTTTCTCCCCCTTGGGCTCCTTGTTCAGTGATGTCCTTGGGCAATTCGCCATCTAGCACGGCCCAGCGCAGCTCCTCCAGGATGACTTTAAACTGCTTGCCTGGCTTGTAGCCCAGTTGCTTCAAGTCGTTGCCATTGATTGGTGGCTTCACTGCGATCCAATGGGTGAGGTAGCACCACATTTGGCGGCGCTGGGGCAGTGGTGTTGCGGCGGCAATCAAAATCAAGCTGGGGATACTGATGGGGCTCAAGGCTTTGTAGACCTGGCTAGGAGCTTCAACATGATTCAGTTGCTCATGCACAGCATCCTGCTGCTGGGCGAGTTGGCTAAGGCGCTTGATGCTATCTGTGGGGAGTTGGAGCTTGGTAGCAATGCTTCCCCGTAGCTCGGGGGCCAGCTCTGCGAGGAGAATTTCAAGGCGTAGGAGCCAGGGGGTGAGGGAGGCGGTGGTGGAAGGCTGGTTGATTTGGCTTAGGGCGCGGTCCACTAGACGAATCCGCCGCCAGAGCTTTGGTGTGAGTCGTAGGGAGTTGTGAATGCATTTGAGTGCTTCTAGCTCGCCAAGGAGACGCAGGGCGGGCTGCCAATATTGGGCCTCCAGGATATATTCCAGTTCTGAGCGGAGGCGAGTTTGGAGGGCGGGGGTGACCGCATTTTCTCCCTGGGTGCGATCGTAGACGCCGCTGTCTAGGGCATAGGCAATGTGGTCTCGGGTTTGTGGCTCAATTTCAAAGCCCAAGCGCACGGCAAAACGCACGGCGCGGTAGATGCGGGTGGGGTCTTCGATGAAACTGTTGTTGTGCAGGACACGGATTTGGCGATCGCGCAAATCCAAGACCCCACCAAAATAGTCCAGCAATTCCCCTGCTTTTGGCTCGGTGAGTTGCACCGCCAAGGCATTGATCGTGAAGTCGCGTCGGTAGAGATCCTGGCGAATGGAGCTAGCTTCCACCACGGGGTTAGCAGCGGGGTAAGGATAGAACTCGGTGCGGGCTGTGGCAATGTCCACCCAGAGCGAGTCGAAGGTTGGGTCATTTCGCCAGAGCAGGGCTGCGGTCTGGAATTTTCCGTGGATCTCTAGCCGGGCCTTGGAGTATTTGGCTTGGAGTGCTTTGGCCATTTCCACGCCTGCCGCTTCGCTGAGGGCCGCATGGTAGCCATCGACAACGAGGTCAATATCGTTGAGCAGGAGAGGCTCATCAGGGTCGGCTAAGAGTAAGTCGCGGACGCCCCCGCCGACGAGATAGAGATGCCAGCCTTGGGCTTCGGCATAGTTCGCAGTGGTTTCCAGCAGTTGCCACAGCTCGGGGATGAGACGCGATCGCAATAGGTCTCGCACGGATTGGGTGCTCAGGGTGGGGGCATTGGTGAGCACGTCGGTCTGGGCAATTCCCCTGGCCTGGAGGTGTGACCGGTGCAGTTGCCGCAGCACATCGGTGCGGGTGACCACGCCGACCAGATGGTCTCCATTTAGCACCGGCAGGCGACCGATGTCATAGGTCACCATTAACTGCTCAATGTCTGTGAGGGGCGTTTGGGGCGTAATGGTTTTGAGTCTTGTGCTCATATAGCCCTTGACCGGTGCATGGGCAAAGCCATGGTGGAGGGCTAGGTCTAGATCTCGGCGGGAGATGATCCCCACTAGTTGATCACTATCATCCACGACGGAAAGACCGGAATGGCCGTAGCGCAGCAGGATGCGTTGGGCTTCGTCAATCAAGGTTTCAGGACGGATGGTGCGTACGGGGGAGGACATCAACTCCCTGGCTGTGAGTGACGGAGGAACTTGGCTGATTAGTTGTCTACGCAGCTTGTCTAAAATCTGTTTTGGCTCAGCACTGCGTAGGGCGAGGCTAGCTGCGGCCCCATGGCCACCGCCCCCTAGGGGAGTGAATAGCTGTTGGAGATTGGTGCCTTTAATCCGTGATCGCCCAATAATACTGACCCGTTCCTCACCACTGTTTTTGACCGGATAGTGAGCCCCGAGCAAAATCGCATCACTGGCTGTGAGTTCCAATAGCTGCGTTGCCAATCCTGCTAACCCCCGAGCATGGCCCTCCGTGGCCAGCATCACCCAAGACACGACCTGACCTTGGATGGTTTGGGACTGGAGATGGGCGATCGCTTCACTCAGTAGCCCCTGCAACTCCGGTGAGAGCCCTGGCTCAATGTAGTCCCCCAGGGCATCCACATTTGCCCCCTGCTCCATTAGCCAAGCCAGGGCACGGGCATCTCGTGGCGTTGCATTGCCAAAGATTAGGGAGCCGGTGTCCACATGGATACCCAGGGCCATGGCCGTCGCGATAAACGGATTGGGCTGGATACCAGCCGCTTCGAGTTTCTCCGCAACCAGGGCGGTTGTGGAACCAACCGGGTGGATCTGTTGATCTGTGGCAGGGATGTCACAGTGGGTGCCCATGTGGTGGTCGTAGAGGCTGATGGACTGGAGCTGGGGGAGGTCTAGCCAGGGAGAAGCTTTGCCAAGGCGATCGCGCCGCTGGGTATCTACCACCGTGAGACTGCGAATCGTTTCAGGATGAACGGACCGCAGCTCAATTAGGGGATATTCATCCCGGTGCAATGCCAAGAAATCCCGCACTGTTGGGTGTGCTCCCCCCGTGAGCACGATGCGGGCACCCGGCAGTAGCAGGGTCATGCCCACAGCGGCCCCAAGGGTGTCAAAGTCAGCAGTGGTATGGCAAAGAATCAAATCCATGCCTCTAAGCCTAGCGTTTAATTGAGATGCTGTAGCTGACGGGGAGCGATTCTTCCTGAGTTGACGCAACCGTGGGGCAGGGTTATGGGGGCCATGGCGATGGGCTGGGCTGGAATTGCCTCGACGGACAGCTGCCTGGCCAAAAAAGAATTTGCGTCTAAGGGAGGGGCTTCCAGATCTCGATCAATGGCAGGCGAGCTATCCGGTCGTAGGTCATAAGGCTGGGCCAGGCCCTGGGTAAAATCCAGGTGCAAGAAGCCAGGCTCATGGCCTCGCCGTAAGGTACCGCCGTTGATCACCGTGAGATCTCCCACGGGCTTCACCATGCGGTAATGACTATGTCCGTTGAGGAGATAGCGATAGCGCTGGGCTTGAAGCAGGGTTTGGAGAGCCTGGTTGTTGTCGATGGCCTGTGAACCGTCTCGAGGCATTAATTTGCCCATATCATTTTCACCTAGACCATGACAGAGCAAGGCTAATCCTTGGGGGGTTTGGAGTTCTATTTGGGTGGGTAACTGACTGAGAAAAGCTTGGCTACTGGGAGATAGATTCTCGAAGATTGTGCATTCTGCCCGGTTGCGCAGCTCGTTGTTGATGCACCAACGGTCGTGGTTACCCAGGACTGTAATGACCTGGGCGGCTTGTAAGAGGTCGCAGCAACGGTCCACATCACCAAAGCCATCGGTAATGTCGCCAGTACAAACGAGTGCATCAACGCCTTGGCCTTGAAGATAGACAATGACGGTTTTGAGCCGTTCAGCCTGGCCATGGACATCGCCAATGAGACCAATACGACTGAGGGGATATGGGGAGATTGGAAGTCGCTTCATATGCTCGATCTGGTTCGGTCCGTTTCAGTCTGTTTACGGGAGACAGATGCTAAGCAGCCTGGAAGAGGCTGAACCCTGAGAGGCTGAATATCGCTGCGAGTTCTTCGATTTCCTTCTAGGCTAAGGACTGAGAATTGGATCAGACCTGATACCACCGTCGTGAGATGAGACGCCATGTTAGCCAAGGCAGCCATGTCCGCAACGGTATTGGATATCTAGAGGGATCATTCAATTCTCGATCCTAATTTGCAAACGATCAAGGGAAGTGGGCGATGCTGAAAACCCGCTAGAGCTCGATTCGAGCCATTAATCTGTTCATAAAGTCCCTTGATTAGAATTCGAACGTCAAGGACCCCTGACCCCTCATTTCGTTCCATTAATTGCTATATATATGACTCAGTCTGCCGATTTACGATCGCGCCTTGGTCAGCTTATTCCGGTTTTTCTCAAGCTGGGAAGTCTTGGCTTTGGTGGCCCCCAGGCCCACATTGCGATGATGAATGATGAGTTTGTAGTGCGTCGGGGGTGGATTACTGCGGATGCCTTTGCTGAGGGGCTAGCCATTTGCGAAATGCTGCCCGGACCCGCTTCGACGCAGATGGGGATTTACAGTGGTTATCTACGGGTAGGACAGCTCGGTGCCCTGGTGGCGGGGATCTGTTTCATTGCGCCCGCTTGGTTGGTGGTGGTGGGGTTGGCTTGGGGCTACTTTCGTTTCCAAGGTCTTCCCCAGCTCGATGCCCTGTTCTTAGGGGTCTCTCCGGTGGTGGTGGCGATTATCCTGGCCTTTTGCTGGAAGCTGGGAAAGAAGACGATTACAGATCGGGGGAAGGCCGGGATTGCGATCGCTACGTTTCTGGCTACGTTGTTCACCGCTGTTCCCATCATCATTCAGTTCCTCATGGCGGGAGTCGTTGGGTGGCTTATGTTTCGTCCCCCGTCAGAGCAGCTCCAGTCAAGTCGAAATGGGATGCTGATTTTACCGCCGTTCTTGCCAGCGCTGCCCCTATGGTTGGCTAGCCAACCTATTGAAACTTTGGCGCTTTCCTCCTTTGGGGGAGCGGAGCGTATGGGGGAGTTCTGTTTGCCCCTGACGCTGTTTTTTCTCAAGGTGGGTAGCTTCATTTTTGGAGGCGGTCTAGTGATCATTCCGTTGCTAGAAAAAGAGGTGGTAGAGCAACTGCATTGGCTAACGACCCAGGAATTTATCAATGGTGTGGCGATCGGGCAGCTATCGCCGGGACCGGTGGTGCTAACGGCAGCCTTTGTGGGATATAAAGTAGCGGGTGTGTTGGGGGCACTGGTTGCCGCGATCGCTATTTTCACGCCATCTTTTGCTTTTATTATGTTGGCGGCTCCGCTTTTGCAGCGGCTGCGACGGATGGCTTGGGTGCGGGCTTTTTTGCAAGGTGTGACGGCTGCGGTGGTGGGAGCGATCGCGGCGGCAAGCTGGCCCTTGCTCAGCACCGTGATTGTTCAACCCACGATGGGAGCCTCCGTTTGGGCGGCGCTCATTGGCATTATGGCGATGGTGGCTTTGATGCGCTTTAAGTTACCAACTTGGCAGTTAGTTCCAGCGGGTGCCTTGTTCGGTTTGATCTTGGGTGCGCTAGGCGGCGGCTGACGCTAGAGTGGAGCTATTGCTATTTTCTGCTGTGCGATCGCCGCTCGCTTGATCTATGAATACGCCCAGCCACAGCATTGTCAATCTGGCCGTGCTGATGCCCTTAGACTCGACTGCGGCCTTGCCGATTTTCTTGGGTTCCGTGCTGCCGGACTTTCCAATGCTGGTGCTGTACGTTTGGGCAAAGGGCATGAAGAAACAGCCGGAGCGGCAGATTTGGGGTGAGACCTATTGGCAGCCCTTTTGGCAGAATTTTACCCATGGGTTTCATTCGATTCCTTTTGCGATCGCAGGTGCGCTGCTGAGCTATTACACGATGGGATCTTTACCGCTGACCTTGCTGTTTGCCAGTGCCGTGCTCCATTCCCTTGGTGACTTGCCCGTGCACCACGACGATGCCCATCGCCACTTTTTGCCGCTAACGGGCTATCGCTTCATTAGCCCGCTTTCCTATTGGGACCGTCGCTACCATGCCAAGTGGGTGGTGCTGGCTGAAAAGCTGATTGTGGTCTTAGCAACTATTCTGCTCTTTCCTTTGTTTGATAGTTTATGGATACGTGGGCTGCTCGTTGGTGTGAATGCTCTTTACTGGAGTAGCTACTGCTATCGCTTTTTTGTGCGGGGCTGCGAGCAGGCGAAAGAACAGTCAGCCTCATAATTTAGTAGCCTCCTGATCACTTAACCTCACGGTTGAGATATCTTCAAGCCCATTTAATGGAATTAGACTAATCTAATTATTTTCGATGAACTGCTCTCGTTGCTTCTTAACGCTGCCATGAGCGAAGTGGAGACCTTTCGGAAAATGTGTTGCCCAAGCCCAAGGCGGTAGGTAGGACGGAGGAACAGCTTGCTGAGCGACAGCGAATGATAACAGATGGAGGCATTGTTTTAAGTTTATTTCCGCCTAGCGACCTTAAAGCCTGCTTGCCTAGGTCCATTAGCTTCGGGTCAATATCTATTCCTAAAATTTCAGACTGGCTGAAGCTTGGATGTAACGCCAGCGTAGATAAATTCATACCATGGGCTAAATTCAAAACATATTGGTATTCGTAAATTTAACATCGATTTTAGAACCCGAATTGACTCTTGGTCATAAGTCAAAAACAAGAAAATAGATTATTGTAGACATTGGTATAGAGCTGACTAATCGTTGTCGTCAAATTGAGGCTCGCCTCTTTAATATCTGGCTTTTAATAGACGATCCAAGATTTTCAAGAGAACCCACGCTATAGAGCTTGATCCTAGATCCTAGGAATAGTCGCTTAAGTCATCAGCATTACGCATGGTCATCAAATTTCCTGCTAATCGATTGAGTTGGGCCTTCTTTATTTTTATTGAGGTGCACGAAAGAATCGTACAGAGGAAAAGTAAACTTCTGGTAAAAGTTCGATAAATTGTTCGAGAATGTGATTTCTCGCAACATGTTTTGTAGAGATCACCTCACAAGTCTTACCTAAAAAGGTCTTTCCCAAAATCTGTCAGAGACTAGACAAGTGAGTGGACGCGATTAATGTGAGTATAGATTTCTACATCACAAGAGTTTCAGGCTCTCATTCCATGTTTATTGATATCGACCGACTTATTAACTGCTCACAGCCAACACGAATGTGATTTTTTTTACCCCATCGCCTCCCGTCTTGACAGAGGTGAGTAGACTGGCTTTCTGGACATTCCATCTGCATTCAACTCTAGGGCTTCGTTACTAAAATTCATTAGAGAAAAATGAAAACCCAGTAGCTTTCCAGCTCACCCAGAAAACTCTTCTGGGATAAGTCTCAGGCAATTACTGCACCTAGGCCGAGTATGTAGAAAATTATTTATAAAGGCCATTCTTCCGAGAGAATTTACTAAGCGAGAGCACCGAATATTCTTCCGCCGATCACACCACTTGACTATGTGAGGTCTGAAATCCTTGTCCAGTGGGGTTTTAAAATAATCAGGTTGATTTTATTTACTCACTTCTAGTGACAAAGCCCCATGCTCAACCCCTGAGTCATCCTTCCCTGATTCAACGCCGTTTGGGCAGATATTTGTGACTGCGAAGGGGGAACGAAAATTTGCGTGGGATACTTTACTCAGTAGATGATCTGAAATAAATGTAGCTTTTATTCTGCTTATTTTCTCTACTTTGAACTCGTCAAAGAGCACTCAAGCAGTCTAGATCTCTGCCGGACAAAGAGTCGAGGACTGGGTGAACTCGGAAACCCAGAAAGCGAGACTTTCGTCAAGACTCATACATCACTTTGTCAAAGATAAAGTCATTGTCAATCCTTGGGATCTTCCACCAGAAGTAATTTTAAGCACTTCGATAAAATAGGTGGATAGCATCTACTCTTAGCTCGTTTCTCGATATTGTAAAACAATAGGAAGTAGCATTAAATGCTATCTTTTCAGATGGTTGTGACAGCTAGGCTGTAAGCTACAAGGTTCTTAGTGATAGGATTACAGCTCCAGGATTTATTTTTATCTTAATTTTTCTCTCAGAGAAAGAGATGCGCTACCCTGAGATATTAATGTCAATAGACTGAGCAAGAAATTGCTATCGAGAAACTGAGGCTTTCAGCTCATTGATAAGCCTTTAGATCCATTAGATTTGCTTGGGGCTGCATTTTTTTTATTCACCCAAGTTGAATTCAGATAGTTGCATAGGGAAGGATTCCCATTTATATTAGTTGCCTAATAGGTTCTGATTAAGGAGAAAGTCATTGGTCATTGCTCAAAGTAAACGATTACGACAGAAACATAGCACTGGTCTAAATGTTGTAGATCCAGAGGTTTATGACCTTATCAATCGGGAACATCAGAGGCAAGAAGATAAAATTGAGCTAATTGCATCAGCTAACTTTGTGAGTCGTGCCGTGCTCGAGGCAACTGGCTCAATTTTGACGAACAAGGTGGCTGAAGGTTATCCAGGTCGTCGCTACTTTAGCGGTTGTGAGTATATTGACAAGTTGGAGAATTTAGCAATTGCCCGCGCCAAAGAACTATTTGGAGCTGCCTACGCTAATCTTGAACCCTACACAGGCTCACAAGCAAATCATGCAGTGTATCTCACTGTGCTCAAGCCAGGCGATCGCATTTTAGGGATGGATCTCAGTCATGGTGGCCATCTCAGCCACGGTGCTAAGTTTAATATGACAGGGAAAAATTATGACTGTCATTTTTATCAAGTCGATCCCGATACCGAGCGTTTGAACTATGATCGCATTCTTGCCCAAGCCAAAGATGTTCGTCCTAAACTGATTATTGCGGGGGCGAGTGCCTATCCTCGTACGATTGATTTCCAGCGCTTTCGAGAGATTGCTGATGAAGTAGGAGCCTATTTGCTGGCAGATGTCGCCCACATTTCAGGACTAATTGCAGCAGAATTACACCCAAATCCCATCAATCATGCTCATTTCGTTACCACTAGTACGCAGAAAACTCTGCGCGGCCCTCGCAGTGGCATGATCTTACTGGGGGAACATTCCGCACCAGAATTTGCGCGTAAAATTGATAGTGCTGTCTTTCCTGGCGTCCAAGGAGCAGTTCACATGCATGCGATCGCTGCTAAAGCTGTGATGCTCAAAGAAGCCATGTCTCCCAGCTTTGCCACTTATCAACGCCAGACTCTAGAAAACACGAGAGTAATAGCAGAAGACCTCGTGAAAAAAGATTTCCGTCTGGTATCAGGTGGTACGGACAACCACTTGATACTTCTTGATTTAAGCGAGAAAGGTATCACAGGTAAGGAAGCTGAAGAGCTTTTAGCCAGCGTTGGGATTACCGTCAATAAAAATATGCTTCCTTATGATTCCCAGAAGCCTTCAGTTTGTGGGGGGATTCGGATCGGAACATCGGCAATCACAACGAGGGGCTTTACTTCTGAAGACATGCATTGCATTGCCGATTTAATAGAGAAAGTACTGAGTGGCAAACCCACAGCTATTACCCTCAAAACGGTTCAAGAAGAAGTCAGCCGGTTATGCCGCCTTCATCCTCACATCGATTCAATTTACGGAGAAGGTGAGACGAACTAAGTCTTTCCTCTAATACTAATACTAGCTTCAAAGTTAGTCTGTTTTTCCAGCTATTCTTTGAACCTGATGCCCATTCAAAATATAAAATTCAAGTAGATTCCATGACCACAACAGCAAACTCCGAGCAAGCTACAGAGCGCGCCAGAGTACATTACAACAGTGACAATGCTCGTAACTTGTATGAAATTGCCATTGGCAGCGACACACTCAATTTAGGGTTATATGAGGATGATCCAGATCGCCCTATCGCCAAGGGGATGGAAAAAACCACCGAATGGATGGCAGAACAAGTACAGAACCTCAATTCTGATTTTCGTGTTCTTGATCTTGGCTCTGGGTATGGTCCCGCTGCAAGGCATTTAGCGAGTAAATATGGTTGCCATGTTACCTGTCTCAACATTAGTGAGGAACAGAATCAAGAAAATGAACGACGCAATCGTGAACAGAATCTTGATAATCTAATTGATATTGTATTGGGTAATTTTAAAGAAGTTCCCTGTGATGATGCTAGCTTTGATTTGGTTTGGTCTCAAGATGCCCTCTTCCACACAGATGGTCAAGATAAAGTCTTAGAAGAAGCCTTTCGGGTACTCAAGCCAGGGGGACAATTACTGTTCATGGATATTCTGCAAGCAGATAACTGCCCCGATGGAGCTTTAAGAGATTCCCTGGAGAGAGTTAATATTCTTCACGAGCGGATTGGATCTTTCCATTCTTATACTCGTAAAGCTCAAAGTTTGGGCTTTGAAACCATCAACGTGATCGACAAATCTCCACAATTAATTGTCCATTATGCAAAATTGAGAGATTCAGTAATCGCTCATTACGATGAACTTAGTCAAAAATGCACTCCAGAATTTTTAGAATCTTCTAAGGCCGGGTTATGTCAATGGGTTGAATCGGCTGAAGAAGGTCTATTTGCCTGGGGTCTATTTCATTTTTGCCGTCCTTAAATAAAACATTGTTGCTCAATAAGTAATGAGTAGAGTGAGGCACACCTCGCTCTACTTACTGCGTTACCTTTTCCAGTAAAGAACATGAACAATCAAGAAATCATCCAAACTCATCGCGACCATGTGTTCTTTTCTTGGGTACCTCAGAAAAACATCCAAAAACCCATCGTAATGGATCATGCTGAGGGGGTTTACTTCTGGGATAAAGATGGAAAATGCTACTTAGACTTCTCAAGTCAGTACGTCAATATGAACATTGGACATAGCCATCCCAAAGTCATCGCAGCCATTAAAGAGCAAGCCGATAAACTCGTATTTGCCCATCCCGGTACAGCTACAGAAATTCGTGCAGAAACAGCTGCTAAATTAGCAGAAATCACACCAGGAGACTTGACTAAGACTTTCTTTACTCTGAGTGGGGCCGAAGCTGTCGAAAATGCGATCAAGATTGCCCGTATGTATACTGGCAGGCATAAAATTGTCACTCGATATCGCAGCTATCATGGCGCAACCATCGGGACTGCAACCGCAGGGGGAGACCCCAGACGGTTGACTCACGAACCAGGTCTTAGTGGGATTGTTCGGGTTCACGATCCCTATGCCTACCGTTGCCCATTTGGCTATGCACCAGAAGGAAACCCCCAGGTATATATCGACCATGTAATTCAAACCATTGAGTTTGAGGGGCCAGAAAACGTGGCTGCTATCTTGATGGAAACAATTACTGGTTTTAATGGTTGTATTATTCCCTCTGATGGTTACTGGCAAGCTCTGCGAGAATATGCAGACAAGCACGGCATTTTGCTTATTTGTGATGAAGTTTTAGCTGGCTTTGGTCGCACGGGAAAAATGTTTGCAATTGAACATTACGGTGTCGTTCCCGATATTATGACTATGGCGAAGGGACTTACCTGCGGCTATATTCCGATGGGTGCAGTGATCGTCAGGCAGCATATTGCTGACCATTTTGAAACCAACCCTTTTGGTTGTGGTCTTACCTTTAGTGGAAATCCTATTGGTTGTGCTACTGCCCTGGCAACTATGGAGGTTTATGAATCAGAGAATCTGGTGGAAAATAGCCATGTTATGGGAATGCGCATGGCAGAAAAGTTAGAGGAAATGAAGGCAAAACATCCGTCGGTGGGAGATGTGCGCAGCTTGGGATTGTATGGCGTGATTGAATGTGTCAAAAACCGAGAAACTCGAGAGCCTTTAGCCCCCTGGAATGCGAAGCCTCACGAAATGTTAGTTATGGGAAAAATGGCGGCGCGGCTTCGAGAGCTTGGCTTACATGGTCTTGTGCGTTGGAATTGGGTATTTGTCTCTCCTCCACTCTGCATTAATGAGGCACAGCTTGAAGAAGGATTTGCCATCATTGATGATGCTTTGAATATTGCAGATGAAGCCTACGAAGGTTGATTCGATCTCTACATTTTGAAGGTATTTTGAGCAGGAGTAAGTTATTATGCACATTGGATTTATTGGTCTGGGTAATATGGGAGGAGGGATGGTTGCCAATCTACTCCAGCAAGGGTTTGATATTTCAGTCTACGATATCCAACGGGACAAGGCAGAAGTCTTAATTGCAGCAGGAGCAAATTGGCAAAATTCTATCCCAGAGATAGCAATTAATGCTGATGTTATTATGACTAGTCTTCCTGGTCCTAAGCAACTAGAAGCAGTAATGCTAGGGGAGTCGGGAGCCATCGCCCATACTCGCCCTGGAACAATTTGGCTTGATACTGGAACTAACTCAATAGAAATCATGAATAAGATTTCTGCCCTTGCTAGTGAACGAGGCATTGACTCGATCGCAGCCCCAGTTTCTGGAGGAGCAAAAGGGGCAGAAACTGGTACTTTATCAATGTATGTAGGGGGAGAGCAAGAAACCTTTGACAAAATCAAAGGGATATTGGAGGCGATTGGTTCCCAAATTTATTATGTGGGTCCTCTAACCCATGCTATTCTCGCTAAATTGTTGATTAATTATCTTTGCTTTATCAACACTAAAGCCTTAGGTGAAGTGCTATCCTTAGGATCGGAAGCAGGAATAGATCCCAAACAACTAACAAGTATGATTCAAGCAGGATCAGGGAGTAGCTGGGTCGCAGAAAAGCTGCTTCCCTCTATTCTGGAAGGTGCTCCTGGCCCAGCATTTACATTAAACCTAGCTCACAAAGATGCTTGTTTGGTTAATGAACTTGAACAGAGCTTTAAAACCTCTTTAGAATTCTCAGAGCATCTGTGTGAGGTATTGCAACAGGCTTGTGATACCTATGGTGGAGATAAGAGTTTTACTAAAATGATGGATTTATCGGAGTAGTTGAGTTGCTTTATTTGAATGTTACAAATTCAATGGCAAATGGATCCTAAAAAATCAAGTTGTTTGAAGTGCATCAATATTATCTCATTGCTTAGCATTTATTCCATTGACAATTTGTTTGTTTGAAATTTACAGTTTGCAATATCCATGGAATTCGATATTCCACTATGAAAAGTCAAGCTCAACAATATAAAATTAGTAACGTTCAAGCAGACCAGAAAAAACTATTCGTCTACTGGGCTGATGGTCATCGAAGTACGTTCCACTATATTTGGCTGCGGGATAATTGTTATTGCTCTATGTGTGGCGATCCTAGACATGGAGAAAAGCATTTTCAGATTATTGATGCTCCAGTTGATCTAGAACCCCTTGCTGTTGATTGGGATAATGACAGAAAGCTGGAAATATCATGGAAGCCTGATGGTCACAGAAGCATCTACAATGCTCAGTGGTTGCGACAGCACTGCTATTCTAGCCAAGAGAGAGAACATCGTCAGCATCACCCTATTCTTTGGGATAGCCAGACTTTAATTAGTCCACCACAGGTTACTTATGAAGCAGTCAAAGCTGAGGATTTAGGCCGCTTACAACTACTCAAACATCTGAAGGATTATGGGATTTGTTTTGTGCGAAACCTACCTCCTGAAACTGCCACGCTCGAATCTTTCTCTCAGTCATTTGGCCCATTATTAGAGACAAATTATGGACGTGTGTTTGAGATTGTTGTAGATCGCAAGTCAAGCCAGAGAAGTATTGCCAACTCCGCAAAAAATCTCATTCCTCACACAGATGATGCCTATCAATCTGCACCACCAGGAATTATTTTTTTCCATTGTTTGATGGCTAATAATGATGGTGGCGGTCAATCTACTTTTGTGGATGGTTTCCAAATCGCAGAAGTGCTGCGCCAGGAGGATCCTGAAGCATTCGAGCTACTATGTCGCTATGAGGTCTCCTTCCAAAAACATTACCAAGCTCGGATAGATATGCGGTTTAGCAGTCCAGTTTTTTGCCTAGATAGTGATGATAATTTAAAGCAAGTTCGGATCAGTAATCTATTTCCTGCTCCCTTGGACTTACCAGAGGCAGTTGTGGAATCATTCTATGCTGCATCTAGAAAGCTCATGCAGCTTTACACTGATCCCAAATACTGCCTTAAGCAAGGTTTGCAACCAGGGGATCTTGTAATGTTTGACAACCACCGTATCCTACATGGGCGTACTGCAATAGGAAGCAATAATCAGCGTCGACATTTACGCTACTGCTCAGTAGACCGTGACTACTTCCAAAGTCGGCAAAATCTGATGGAGAAGGAGCATGATTTTTATTAGCCACAGCCCCTCTCATCACCTTGAATAAATCCCTCTGGACTGGATCTGACTCAGTACAGATCTAGCAAGATTGTAAGAGCTGCCAACCTGCTTAGTCAATCTGGGTTTGAGTGAGGCCTAACGGCTTTTTAATTCTCGTCTTATGACAGGCATAGGCTTGGTATGATGAGGATAATTTCGATGCTTTTCATAATCAAGTTTCATGACAGAAATTTTACCTGCAGCTGATCAAACAGCCCGAAAAAAAGCGGTTAACTTGCTCCAAAAAGGAGATGTAGTTGTGTTTCCAACCGATACTATTTATGGTATCGGAGCCAGCATCACGAAGGAATCAGGTATCGAAAAAATATTTGAGGTTAAATCCCGAGCACGTAACAAACCTCTAATCATTTATGTCGCCAACTTTGAACAACTTCAACAAGTAACTCAAGAAATTTCTGAAAGTACCATCGAATCACTCCATAAAATTTGGCCAGGGGCAATGTCCGGCATCTTCCCCAAGACTGATATTGTGCTGCCATTCGTGACATCAGGTAAAGATACAGTCGCAGTCCGAATTCCTGATCATCCACTTTGCCTGGAATTAGTACGTCAGGTGGGTAATCCGCTTGCAGTAACCAGCGCTAATATTTCAGGGATGGAGACTCAGAAAACGGCTCAGGCAGTTGCGGCGCAATTGGGAGAGCGAGTCCCTCTCGTTCTAGACGGAGGACCAAACCCCGAACAACAGCCTTCTACGCTGGTTGATTTTACAGAGTCACCCGCTAGGCTGTTGCGCGAGGGGGCTTGGTCTTTTTCAAAGCTCCGCCAAGCAATTCCTGATTTACAGCCTATTGCTGAAAGCTAATATTTTTTTCACAATCTATTCGTGGTGAAAATAGTCGCAGTGGTTGTTGCTGGGCAGCACAGATGAAAAAAATATTGTTGCAGTTTTCTGCAACTCTTTAGCTCCTGGCTGGCACATCTTTGGGGATAGGCCATTAAAACTGCGCTGATCCAAACAGAACCTGCTTAGGCAGGTTTCCAAAAACTTACGGTTTTTGAGTGTGTGTAGTAGAACATCGTTTATCTCGGCGCAGCTTGATTGGTTTGCTACAGGCATTAAACAAGAGGGCAATATTGATGATTTCAACCCGGGAGAGATTTCCTGTAAGTTTTGAGCTGTATACATACAAGCTTCTTTGGGTAAATCTCTCTACAAGACTAATTCCCCATCACAATAAAACTAGCCCAGTCCTTGGGTTCAGGATGTTGCTTGCGCACCTGTAGCATTGCTTGACGCAATGCCTGGGCAGGTGTCAATGTCTTGTCATTATTGAGGCGCTGGTATAGCTCTGTCATCAGCTTCTCGGCGGCTCGGTCATCGCCATCTGTGGTGGAGGAAATGACGGTGGGAACACCGGCAGAAAGGAATGCCTGGGGTAGGGCAAAGTCGTCGCTGTCCTGCCGATCTGCCTGGGCAACGAGGCCCTGGATTGTGACCAGGTTGGCTTGGAGCTTGAGGCTGAGTATGTCTGCTGGGGTGATGCCTTCGATGGTTTGGGGGTTGGCGAAGGCGATCGCTTCATTACCATTGGCAAGCTGGAGCTGGGGGACGGCTAGGTGGATGGTTTTGGCCTTGGAGAAGACCGGGGCGATCGCATCCAAAGTCGCAGCCTCGCCCACCAAAGCCTCCACGCCTAGCAATGTTGCAACTGCTTCAGTTGCCTGAGCAATCACTGGGCGGCGTCCCAGGTTGGGGACTGCTGGATCGCCTGCCACTAGGGCAGCTACGGAAGGACCTGTTGCTCTCGCTGCATTGGGTCTGGCAAGGGTCTTGAGTGACGGTAGGGTTACGATACTGTAGCGATCTAGCAGGACTTTGTTGTCGCCCAGGGGCAAGGCGGCGAAGGGGACTCTGCCTAGATCTGGCGTGGGGACGATCATGACAGTTGCATTAGCATCTTTGGGGAGGGCTGATTTGACCGGCTCCAGCAAGAGTTTGGAGAGTGCCACCAGGCTATTGCGATCGCCTCGGGCTGCAAGACCCGCTAGGGAGCTCTCTAGGGGCAGCCGCTTAAATGTGATTTCGCCCGTGGGAGGCACGACCCAAATGCGCAGGGCCTTGTCCTTGAGCTGACTGCTGCCGTGAGTGGCTTCTTGCTCGTTGTCGTAGATGACAAATGTGGCTTGGCTTTGGCTAGCCTGCTGCTGAATTTGGGCTAGGGTCAGGGCAGCTGTGGGGGCAGCACTTTCCGGCTGGCGCAGGTCGAGGAAGGTGCGCAGGAGACGGGAGCGCTGCTGTTCTACCACTTCGAGGGCCGCACCGGTATTGTCCTGGAGTAGTTGGGCATCGACCAAGAGGCGATAGGAATCTTCGACTAGATCGCGATCGTCCCCTTGGGCTGCTTCAAGGCCGATGATTTCCCAAATGCGCGTGGCTTCTTGTAAGGGCTTAATTGCTTCGGCGGGGCGGTTCTGTTGCATCAGCACCCGACCTAGGCTGCTGAGGTTTGTGCCCTGGAGAATGGGGTTGCCGCGCTGGCCCAGGGCGGCGAGGGATTGGCGATAGGCTTGGGTGGCTGGGTCGTATTTTTCTTGTTGGGCGTAGATGTCGCCTAGCAGATTGAGACTGACTGCTTTGGCGATGTCGAGGCGGGCTTGGGTTTCGCTATCTGCGCCGGGGGATTGCTGGACGGCTAGGGCCTTCTGGGCAAATTTTAGGGCGTCGTCCCACTGAGACTGTTCTTTGGCAATCGCGGCAAGGGCGCTCAGCAATCGCCCTTGGGCAATGGGCTTTGTGGTGCTGTCTTCTAAAGGCTCAACCAAGGCTAGTGCTTGGTTGTAGGTTTCACTCGCTGGGTCCCACTGCGCATCTCGACGATAGAGGTCGCCCATGCTGGTGAGGATGCGGGCTTGGCTAAGGCTATCATCGCCCGCAGTTGCGATCGCAAGAACGGCCTGATATTGAGCCAACGCTTGCTCCGTTTGATTCAGGTCTTCGTAGAGGCTCGCCATGCGGTTGCGCAGGCGTCCTTCCAGAATGGGCTCATTGGCTCGTTGGATCAGAACCAGAGCTTTTTCATAGGTGGAGACCGCTTGGCTGGGGCTGCCCGCATTGACGTAGAGATTGGCGAGGCGATCGAGTAAGACGAGCTTGGCTTCGTCATCCGGTGTGGTCTCGACGATTTTAAGTGCCTCTTCGGTGGCGACAATGGCCTTAGGTAATGCACCCACGGCATCGTAAATGTTGCTGAGGCGGTCCAGGATGGCAACGATTTGGCTAGGGCGTTGTAGCTCAATCTCGATTTCGAGGGAGTCTTCTAGGGCGCTGATGGCTTCTTCGAAGCGGTCGACTTGGAGGTAGAGGTTACCTAGGTTGCGCAGGGTGATGGCTTCATTGCCCCGAGCTTTGAGCTGGCGGGAGAGGCCAAGAGATCGTTCGAGGAAGCCCAGGGCTTCGGGGATGCGTTCTGCGGCGGCGTAGAGCGTTCCGAGGTTATTGAGGGTTTTGGCTTCGCCTTGCTTGGCAGCATCATCGCTGTTATTGAGGCCCTGGTAGAGCGCTAGGGCCACTTGGTAAGCTTGGCTGGAGTCGTCGAAGCGATCGCGGCGGTCATGGACTAAGCCAATGAGGTTGTAGGTCTCAGCTTGGCTTGCAGGACGACTTTGTTGCTTTAGCAGCAAGGCTTCGAGGGTGACTAGGGCTGCGTCAAATTCGCCGTTGGCATACTGGGTTTCAGCAGTATTAAATAGGCTGCTTTCGGAGGTGTTACTAGGGGGGAGGGGACGGGGAGCCGGTCTAGGAGTGGGGGGGCTGGGTACCGATTGGGGCACTGGGGATGGCACGGGCTGGGGAGCCGGAGCTGGACTGGCTTGAGGCTCTGTTGCGGTGGGGGATGCCTTGTCTGCGCCAGTGCTTTCCTGGCCCAGCGTGGGGGTTGCTGCAAGGGGAGATAGCAGTAGCAGGGTCAGTAGGGCAGACACTGGGGAGCGCAGAGCCATAGAAGCATCCTAAAAGGTCGTTTTCTCAGGGGCGGAAAATTTCACCCCAATTCTAGTCGCCCATTGGAGTGAATTCGTTCCAACGGGCGTGGTCTTTCCGCTAGAGAGCTGTCAAAAATCTAGAAATGGGGCGCAATAACAGACTCTTCCTCCAAGGTAAAAGCTGCTTTATCAGGACAGCCTGGCATGCAAGCAGGTCAATTTGTCCAGCCTAATAAATATCATCAACGGTGGGGGCTGGGTCTCCCTGCCCCTGCGATCGCAATGATGACGACCTCTACAGCGACACCCAGCGACCCGTTTCATTGGACTGGTGGGTCAAATCCATCAACCGCTGGGAGGCCAAGCCTTCTAGAAGGCTGGGGCTTAGGGCTCGGCCCTGTTCAATGCCAGTGACCCAGTTCTCCACCACGCGAATGAACGGGGCTAGGCGACCATCCATATAGTTGTGCTCAAATTCCAAATGCTTGGGGATGGACATGGTGCTTAGGCTTTTCCCCGCCAGACCGCCCTTGAGCTGGAAACCGTGGACATAGTCCTTTTGGTTGGCACTGCCCAGGACGAGGGTGCCGCGATCGCCATAGACCTCCACCCAATGTCCCCGACCATTACGGCTAACAGAACTCATCGCCAACTGCACTGGCGTACCATCCTCCAATTCCAAGGTGATTAAGCAGGAATCATCAGCATCCACTGGACGCACCTGTCCGCTTTCCGGGTCCATGCGCTCGGTGATGGCCGTGGTGAGCTTAGCGGAGAGCTGCTTGACTGGCCCCAGTAGCCAGGGAATGTAGTCAAAGCTGTGGGAACCCAGGGCACCCAAGGCTCCACCACCCTGGGATTTTTGGGCGTACCAGTTCCAGGGGCGAGTTTTGTCAGCCCGGCTTTCCATGATCCAGTCAATCTTGACCAGATAGGGCTTGCCCACATAGCCCTGGCTGAGTAATTCCTTGAGGTATTGCCAGGCGGGAACGAAGCGATATTCAAAGTCCATGGCTGTGATCAGGCCCTTTTCTGTGGCTAGATCTGCCAGGGACTGAGCTTCCTGGGCATTGAGCGTGGTGGGCTTTTCCATCAGCAAATGCTTGCCCGCGTTGAGCACATCCTGGGCCATGGGGTAATGCAGGAACGGTGGCGTGGCGATGCTGACGGCATCGACATCGGGCAGGGCGAGGATATCGGCGAGGCGAGAGTAGGCGTGGGGGATATTTTGTTCAGTGGCGATCGCCTGGGCTTTCTTGATATCCCGGTGGTAAACCGCTACCACCTTCGTTTTGGGATATTCCTTAAAACCAGGGATGTGAACCTTGTTACCAAAGCCGGTGCCCACTACAGCCACGCCGAGCGGTTTTGTCGCAGAAAAGCCCATATCGATTATCTGTGAAGTGGATGGGGATATGGCTGTCTTTTATCCATTGCCCCTCAAAAGCCTAGGGCATTACGCGGCCCAGAGGGTAGATACCAAAAGCACCCACATTCGTCTCTTGGAAGGCAGGAGATTTGGTTTTCGCTTGGGTTAGGCCAGCCTGTTGAGTGATTAGGAGCGCGAAGTTTATAAAATCGAATTGATGATAGGAGGCAGATCTCCCGACCCAGCTTGGCCCAAACCCAGCCAGGGGCAGGGAAACCTGGCCCCTAGGTCGCGTTTTCTGGGGACTAGATGTAGGGATTCATGAATCCTTCTTTCTTAGGGACTCCCTAGGAATAAAGCATCTGAAGTAAGACAGTTCTATGAACAGCTCTGCATTCACCCCTTGCCAGTTTGGCTTCGTCTGGCTGCTGTGAGCTAAAGTTCACAGCTCAAAGCTCAAGTCCGTTAAAACGGACT
>CALIGI010000076.1 GCA_938021205.1 uncultured Pseudanabaenaceae cyanobacterium | reverse complement strand
GCTTCTAAGAGGAACGGGTCAAAACCTTCGCGATCCAATACGGTTTTGAGTTCTTCGGCAGTCTTGATCACAGAGGTGCCTTGGCCGTCATAGCCCAGGCGGCGGGCTTTGAGGACAATGGGGAAGCCGAGGGGATTTTGCCAAGTGGGACGATCGGCCTCAGCCACACTTTCTAAAGCAATGAACTCCGGTACTGGAATGTCCTGTCCTTGGAGATAGCTGCGCTGATCAAACTTATCGAGCAGGGGCTGGAGGGAGCTGAGAGCCGGGGCAAAACGGGTGCCGGATTGGGCTAGGGCTTCAAGAGCACTCAGATCAACAAATTCATTCTCGAAAGTAATGACATCACATTGCTCCGCCAGGGCTTGGGTGACGGCAATGTCTTGGATGGCTCCCAGCTGGGTTTGGGCCGCGATCGCCACCGCTGGATCCGCTTGATTAGGAGTCTGGATCTGTAGGGATAGACCCAGTTTTTGGGCTGCGGGACCCATCATCCAAGCCAGTTGCCCCCCTCCAATAATGCCGATGTGGGTTTTAGGCGAAAGCGTTTGGGCAGGGGATGATTGCGCAGAAGGGGCCATGACAAAGCCGTCAGATCTCAGAAATTTATATGGGCAACTGTACAATGCGCTGCTATCCCTGGGCATCTTAGGGCTAGTCTTTCACAGCTTTTACAGCTGGCTTAGAGATACTGGCGAGTTTGCGAGATGCAGCTGGCCGCTACCTCATGTGAGCCAACGAACAAGCTCGCCCGAAAGCGCTGTCTGTCTTCCCGTCGGAGGTGACGATGACATCCCTGGATCCGCTAGAGCGGGTGGTGAGCACACTCGCCCGCGATCCCAATCTGCCACGCATCAAGAAGCTGCTCTATTGCGCTTGCTATGGCGTTTGGGAGGACAATACTGCGCGTCTCAATCAGGTTAGCCTCCAGGAGATTGTCCAGGGAGTTTGGGAGCGATCGCCCACCTTGGAAGCGCTTCAGTTTCAGCTCAATCGCGTGGTGAAAACTCTCAATAAGCCCGTCGCCTATGCCCATGTGGCAAATGCGGTGCTACAGGTGCTCAATGATCTGTACTTCGATAACTACGACATCACCCAGCCAGTGATGGTGAATCGAGTTCAGTTTCCCCTGTCAACTCCTGGGGGAGTTCCCGGCTCCATTTCTGGATCACCGCATGATTTTGATCCTCCTCCTGTTCCGGGCCAGCCTGACCAGGGCTATTCCTCTCCGGGTTATCCTTCCGTAGAACCGGCTCAGCCGGGAGATGTCCACGCAGTTCCCCAGGGCAATATTGCTCCCTATTCCCTCTCCAGAAACGACTTTGGAGAGGGACAGCAGCAGAGCTCTGACTCTGCCTACGCTGCCCATCCACACCACTATCCCAATCACCCCACGGGATATGCCCAGCCTCAGCCAGCCTTGGATGAGGCTCCTGCAACTCAATGGTTTGCAGGGGGGCCACAGGATAGCGGGAGCTCAGCCCTGACACCAGCTCAGCTTTCTGCCCAGACTGCGGTGCGTGCCCATGTGATGCAAAGCCTATCCCAGCATCGTGAGCAGCGGCGCATGAAGAAGCTGCTGGTCTGTGTTTGCCATAATCAGTGGGAAAACAACCGTTCTCACTTGACGGCCTTGGACTGGGAGCTGCTCCTAGATGAGGCTCGGCGACTGATGCCGACGCTGCCAGGTTTGGAGCATGTTCTTCAGGCGATCGTGAACTCCCTTAGCAAGCCGGTGGAATACCTCAAGGTTGCCCAAGAGTTACTTGAGATTGTGACGCCACTGTACGAGCAGGAACGTCCCGATGAAACACAATTCTTCGGGGTCACGCCCGAACCGAGCACGAGAGTCGCTGAGCAACGCCCTGTTCAGCCTCACTATCCTCTAGCAAATGGGCCAATAAATGGGCCAATAAACGGAGCAATCAGCCGACCTCAGGTCGCTCCCAGCCAGACAGGACCCACCTATCCGCCCTCGATCTCGGCCAATATTCGGACTTCAGCATCCCAGGCTCAGCCTCTCACGAGGGGGGGAATTGTAAGAAACTACGCGATTCAGCCTGAGCGACGGAACTCTGATATTTCACAGAATCCCCCCCTCCATCCCTCGCCGAATGCTACGGTGCAGTCCAGCATGGATGAGGACAACGATGGTCCTCCCACGGGATTATTTGCGCCGCAATTGCCGACCAGTCCCATGGATCAAAAATATCCCCCTCGGGCCTTGCCCAGGGGAGAATATGCAGATGATGCTGAGACAGAAACCACCTGTGCGATCGCCCAGGTGGTGGGCAGTTCTGCTGCTCATCCCATGGGCGAACAGGGCGGGGCAAACCTGTATAAAGACGCCCAGGATTGGAGCGAGGGAGAATCCCAAGTGACGAGCCTTGGCGATTCTGGTATGACCCACGGTGAGGAGGTGGAGAATGACGAGTTCATGCTGCGTTTGAGCTTGATGCGCTATGCCAATCCGTTGATGTCCAAGGTGGTGATTTTCTCGGCGCTGTATCGCCTATTCCGCTTCTCGGAGCAGGACTGGATCGAACTACGCCACCACAGCTTGGCTCGTTTGATCGAGGAATTAGAGGAACGCTATCCCAACTTGATTGATTTGGAAATGAAGCTCTGTGGCGTGGCGGAACAACTAGAGGTGCCAGAGCAGGCGATGCAAACCGTAGCAGCACTGCTGAAGGTGCTAAAACCCCGCTATGCCAGCACCCAACAGGCACCTGCGCGGAATCTGGGGCTAGCCATGCCCTCTCCAGATGCTGCTACGACCTCGGAACCTATCCCTAAACCGAGTCAGGATCTAAACCAGGAAGCCGCTCTGTTTACCCAAGCTGAACGGGCTACGGCAATTCAGTTTGGCCCTGATGGGGCCAGCGGAAATCAGGAGTCGGCGATCGCAGCTCAGCCTATTTCCCCAGGAAGCTCAACTTCCCCCCATGCCGTAATCGCTGAAGTTCTGCCCTCGGACGAAGTCTCCTATGAGGCACTGCTGTCCGATGACCTAGAAGCTGACTTAGCCCTGCTGGCAGCTTCCCTTGAAGATGACGGTCCCTCCCTCCCCCACGATTCATGAACCCCCAAGAGCTACTCCGCCGCTACGAAGCGGGTGAGACAGATTTCAGCGGTATTAACCTCAGCAACGTCAACTTAGCGGGCGTAGACCTAGTCGGAGCAAGCTTTAAGCGGGCTGACCTACGTAGTGCCAATCTCGTGTTGAGCTTTCTCAACCGGGTTAATCTGCGGGGTTCAGTGCTGTTGGGGACGCGCCTTTGCGGGGCCAATCTCTCCCAGGCGAACCTCAGTGCAGCTCAGCTCAAGGATGCGGATCTCCATGGAGCCGTACTTTCCGGAGCCGATCTACGGGGCTCTAACCTGGCCCTGGCTGATTTGATGGATGCCAATTTGGCCTATGCGGACCTACGTAGCGCCAACCTGAGTGGAGCCAACTTGAGCGGGGCCTGCCTCTGGGGGGCAAACCTGCGCTATGAGGCTCGGGCCTATGACGGGGCAAATTTGCGGGGGGCGAATCTAGAAGGGGCTGACCTGCGAGGTGCCAACCTTTACGGGGCTGATCTGGGCCGGGCGAACCTCAAGGGTGCAAATCTGAGCGAAGCCAACCTCAAGGAAGTGGACCTCGAAGGTGCAGACCTCAGCGGTGCCATCATCGTCAATGCCAGCCTGAGTGATGCCAACCTCAACCAGGCCAATCTCAGTGATGCCACCCTGCGGCTCTCACGGCTGGAGCGGGCCAACTGCACCGGTGCCAACCTGCGCAATGCCAATCTCAAGGGCGTTTCCCTGGCTGATGCAGTGCTGGACAAGGCCGATGCTCGCTCTTCAATCTTGGTGGATGCTCGCTTGAAGGGGGCAACCCTGAGCCATACCAATTTGACTAAGGCAAATCTGACCCGAGCGACGTTGGTCTCTGCCTATTTGACCCGCACGAATTTGACGGGGGCCATTTTGCGTGATGCAAACTTGGTCAAGGCGGAGATGACGAGCGCCAATATGATTGGGGCAATCTTGGACGGCGCGATCATGCCAGATGGTTCTGATTACAGCTAGGCCGCGTTAGGCTAGAGAAGCAGCACCTTTGCGGCTGAACTAACCGAAGCTGAACCGCCATGAGTACGACCCTGAAAACCGATCGCGCAGCCCAGACCGCTTCGGTCGAAGCCAGCAGCGACTTACAAGAATTTATTCAAGAGACCCTGGCGCTGACAACTCGCTTGTTCATTCAGCTCAAGCGCCGCCCCACGACCCTAGTGGCGGGCATTGTCCAGCCGGTGATGTGGCTAGTGCTGTTTGGAGCGCTGTTCCAAAATGCTCCAGCGGGATTCCTGGGCAATGACGTCAGCTACGGTCAGTTCCTGGGGGCGGGGGTAATTGTCTTCACTGCCTTTAGCGGTGCCCTGAACGCGGGCCTACCGGTGATGTTTGATCGCGAGTTTGGTTTTCTCAACCGCTTGTTGGTGGCTCCCCTGGCGTCGCGCTTCTCCATCGTCATGGCTTCGGCGATTTACATCACGATTCTGAGTTTTTTGCAGACCCTGGCGATCGTGGCCATGAGTGCCCTGCTGGGAACGGGATTGCCCGGCGTGGGTGGCTTGGCCATTGTGGCGATGATTGTGTTGCTCCTCGTGATTGGGGTTACAGCCCTGAGCCTGGGACTGGCGTTTAGCCTACCGGGTCACATTGAGCTAATTGCAGCGATTTTTGTCACGAACTTGCCGCTGCTGTTTGCCAGTACGGCTCTGGCCCCGCTGTCCTTTATGCCCGGCTGGCTGGCTTGGATTGCGAGCTTGAACCCCATGAGCTATGCGATCGAGGCGATTCGTTATCTCTATCTCCACAGCGATTGGGCTTGGTCCAGCGTGGTGATGAATGCGCCCTTCGGTGAGGTGACCATGGCAGGAGCGTTGGGGACGTTAGTTGGCTTCTGTGCAGTGGCGGTGCTGTTAATTCAGCCTGCGTTGAAGCGCAGCTTGAGCTAGGGACTTGAGCGATCGCCTTCTGCTAGGTCGCATTCACTCACCCTGATTCTGCGAGTGATCGCTCACTGTTCTAGAAGCTTTGACTGAGACTTCGATTGTGCTTTGGTTCTTCCATTAGGCTGATGCATAACCAGGACGATTGTTGTAAGCGTTTGCAACGGCTGGTCTTGCCGGTGCTGACTCGGCTGGTCTTGGGGACATTTCCCAGGATTTGCGATTGTGCTGATGTCGAGTTTCGACTACATTTGTAAAGAAATATGATTGGGCGGTCTCATAATACTTCTATGGTTAATCGTCTTTCGAAACGAGTCGGATCACTGCTGTTGGCGATCGCTGCGGTCTTCCTGATTGCGGTTCCTTCTGCCCAGGCCTTTGACAATCCAGACTTACTGCCAGAGAAGTACACCGCCATCATTGACTTGGCTAATGTCCTGACGGACACCGAAGAAGGCAAGTTAGAAAATGAGATTTCGGTGCTTGAAGAAGACACCGGCTGGAAGCTGCGTGTGCTGACTCAATATGACCGTACGCCAGGTCGGGCGATTCAGGACTATTGGAACCTAGATGCGAAAAGCTTGCTTGTGGTTGCTGATTCTCGCGGTGGCAACCTCTTGAATTTCAACGTGGGCGGCGATTATTACAAGATTTTTCCCCGCACCTTCTGGATTGAGTTACAGACCCGCTTTGGCAACCAGTTCTACGTTCGTGAGAACGGTGAAGATCGGGCTGTACTGGATTCCATCGCTTCCCTAGATGGCTGTCTGCGCCAGGGTGGCTGTAGCGTTGTGCCAGGTCTGCCCCAGGAACAATGGATTTTCACATTGATTAGTTCCATCTTGGGCGGCGTGATTTGTGGTTTTGCGGCGCATCCCCGTAAGCCCGGTGGTCCCGTGGCTTGGCAATGGGCGCTGATGTTCTCTCCCCTTTGGGGAATTTTGTTCCTGGCGTTTGGTCTCGGTCCGGTGGTGACTCGTACCCATGAATGGCTACCCATTTCCCGCAACGTGATTGGCTTTATGGTGGGTGCTTTGGCGGCTTACTTGACCTATCAGTTGCGTGAGGAGCAGCCTGAAGGCGAAAGCTAGGGATTGGGGTTTAATCCGCTAGCTATGGCTTGAGTCATTCAATATGGAACTCTCTTTCTGGGCCAGGACCAGCGGCACTTGGATTAATCTCCTCACAGTGCTGACTGGGACTGGCCTTGGTCTTTGGTTACGAGGGCGATTGCCCGAGGCGATGCAGCAGGCGATCATCCAGGGGGTGGGCCTGATGGTGATTTTTCTTGGCTTCACTCTGGCGGGACGAATGCTGCCGGTGCAGGTGGGGAGTATTGATGGTGTGATTGTGGCGCTGTTTGCCTTGGTGAGCGGTGGCTTGCTGGGGGAGTGGCTGGAAATTGAAGCGCGTTTGGTGCAAGTGGGTGATCAGCTCAAGCAGCATGTTAAAGGCAAGGGTCGCTTTAACGAGGGCTTTGTGACGGCAAGCTTGTTATTTTGCGTGGGGCCGATGGCGTTGATTGGGAGTCTGAGCAATGGCTTGGAGGGGGACGATACCCTGCTGGTTTTGAAAGCTTCCATGGATGGCTTGGTCTCCATTGCGCTGACGGGTAGCTATGGCATCGGTGTGGGCTTCTCCGTTCTTACTATATTTGTTTACCAGGGCATTGTTTCGGTTTTGGCGGGCGCTTTAGCCCAGGGGATTCCGGACCCGGCTCAAAGTTCCCCGTTGCTGATGACGACTGGGGTGGGTGGATTGATGGTTTTGGGGACGGGGTTGAATTTGTTGGAGATTACGAAGATCAGGGTGGCCTCTTTTTTGCCCGCGTTGGCGATCGCTCCCCTAATCTTGTTGCTGGCAAAACTACTGGGCTTTAGTGCCTCAGTGCTTGTTTAGCCACCGCCTGAAGTTTTCTCGACTTCTCATAGGCAGCTGCCTGCTGATTGAGCAAGGCTAGCTGACGCAGGTGTCAATTACTTAAGGTTTGTAACAAGCTTGACGTGATGTCTTTTGACCTTGCGTTGCGGGCAACGTTGACTGAAAGATGGCAATTTGCACCCACTTCACTGTCTGAAGACTCCGTCTTTCGGTCAGCGTTTGGGTCAATGCTGTTTTGAGAGAAGTCTAGAGAATTTTACAAATGAAGCGATTTTTAAGCGCGCTCGCATTGATGTTCGGCGCTGTAACTTTGATGGTCACGAACCTCGCTGCTCCCGCTTTTGCTGGGGATATTGCTGCGGGTCAGACCATCTTTTCGGCGAACTGCGCAGCTTGCCACATTGGTGGTGGCAATGTGGTCAACGCTGCAAAAACCTTGAAGCAAGCTGATCTGGAAGCGAATGGCAAGGACACCTTGGAAGCCGTTGTGACCCAAGTGACCAAAGGTAACGGTGCAATGCCTTCATTCAGCGGTAAGCTCAGCGCTGACGATATCGAGAATGTAGCTAGCTACGTCCTCGACCAGGCTACGAAGTGGTAGTTCATTTTGATTGATTTCGCTTAAAGCAAATTCTAGACAGGGCATCGTCGTCTCAATATTGAGATGCTGATGCCCTGTTTGCTTGAGAACAATACTCAGCTCTCTGGTTGGGATTTGTCTGGCTGAGCCTGCACCTCCTATATGGTGGGGTGGCAATAATTTTAGGAATTTGGGGCTGCGGACGATGTTTTTAGATTCATGGGCAAAGACTGCCACTCTAGGACTGGCGTTGGGGGCTGTAGCAATTGCCGGTTGCGCGGGCATGACCCATTCTATGGATGTAAAGGGTGAAGGCCAGGTTGGTCAGCATCACGATTCGATGAATCATGATGCTGACCAGGGCAAGCCCAGGGGGATGGAGGAGGAGCACCACAATGAAGCCCATGGGGATGGTCACAGCACTGACGATCTGAGCCAGACGGGGCATGGCCATGGCGGAATGCACCATGGTTCCCTTGAAATCCCTGAGGGACAGCCGGTGCCTCAAGTCACGCTGACAGTGGAGCCAGACAGCATGGCGGGTTGGAACCTTCAGGTGGAAACGACGAACTTCGCCTTTGCGCCAGAGCGTGTCAACCAAGAAAGCGTTGCGACCGAGGGCCATGCCCATTTATTTATCAATGGGGAAAAGATCACCCGCCTGTACGGCGCTTGGCATTACCTTCCCTCCCTTCCTGCAGGCGAGCATGAGCTGCGTGTAGAGCTCAATGGCAATGGCCATGAGACATTGACTGCCGAGGGGCTGCCGATTGAGGCTACTGTGAATATCGAGGTGCCTGCTCCCTAGGCGTGGGATAGGTCATACTGCCCCTCTTGATGATCTTGCCGGAGTTCTAGAGTCTCCAACGCGATGCTGCCAGACCTGTTACTGATGATGAGCCTGGGCTTCCTGGGCAGTTTTGGCCATTGCGCGACGATGTGTGGGCCGGTGGCGGTTGCCTTTGGTTTGTCTGGCGATTTGCCCATGGGGGGAGGGCAATCTAAAACGGGTGAGGCGTCAGAACTTTCTGCTCGCGAGGCCTCTGCGCAATCTAATGATGGGGCTGATAATGGGGCGACGGCTTTGGCAGCTTCCGAAGGAGTAGTGCCCCAAGCATCCAAAGTCATCGCTCCCTCCCCTTGGCAGTTCCATGGCCTGCTCAATCTGGGTCGTTTGCTGAGCTATGGTTTGGTGGGTGCAGCCATTGGTGGCGTGGGCGAAGTTTTGTTGGCCGGTGGACAGCTCGCGGGGGTGGGCAGTGGATTGCGCCGCTGGATGACCCTGGGCACCGGGGGAATGCTCCTCTGGTTGGGGCTCGTCCAAGTTGCGCCGGGGCTGTTGCCTGGATTGCCCATTGCTCAGTTCGCCCAGCAACAGCATCAGCGTTTGAGCAAGCTGATGGTGAATTTGTCTCTTCAGGAGCGCAGTTGGACGCCGCTGTTGCTAGGGCTTTGCTGGGGTATGATTCCCTGCGGATTTTTGTACACAGCGCAAATTCGAGCGGCGGAAACGGGGAGCTGGTGGCAGGGCGCTTTGTTGATGTTGGCGTTTGGTTTGGGGACCTCTCCCATCATGGTGGGGGTGGGCTGGGTGGCAAGTCGCTGGACAGGGAAAGGGCAGGAGGGTTTGGCCTCAACGCGGCGCAGTCAGCTCTATCGCTTGGGCGGTTGGGTAACCTTGATAGTGGGCTTGCTGTTGCTATTGCGTAATGGGGATAGTCATGGCGGTGGGGCGATCGCTTATGGTGCCCTAGCCTTGCTGGCGGTGGCGCTGATTGCTCGGCCCTTGGCTCAACTGGGAGCCAGGTTAACTGACCCACTTAAATCCCTCCCTTGGAAACAGCCTTTGGTTTATCGCCGTGGCTTGGGCGTGGGGGCTTTTGTCTTGGTGCTAGTCCACGTGGTCCATGTGTACACCGTTAATTGGGGCTGGAACTTGCAGGTTCTAGATTTTCTCGTGCCCCGCCATCGTCAGAGTGTGATCTTGGGCTTGGGGGCATTTGGGCTGATGCTTCCGGCGGCGCTGACGAGTTTTGACCGTTACCAAAAGGTGTGGGGACAACTATGGCGGCGAATTCATTTACTAACGCTTCCAGCATTCTTATTGGCGATGGCTCATACGCTATTGATTGCGACGACCTATCGCTTACCGGGAACGACCCAGGGGAGTTGGTGGGCGACGGGGATGTGGGCAGGTGTAACGCTGGGGGTGTTGTTGCTGCGGTGGCGGTATCCGATGCGATCGTGATGGGCAATAAGCCTTTTGCTTGGTTGGGCTGGTGTTTCTTTTGAGGTTAGATATGAGATTTTATGTTGCTCAGGCAAGTGTTTCTCAGCAGTCTGTTTTTTCGACTGTTAGGAGCGTGAAGTTTGGCACCTTGGTTTTGGGAGCGATCGCCGCTGTCTCGCTGTCTCCAACAATCCCCATCGCCTCAGCTCACCAAACCCAAATTAGCGATGGGGTGGGCGGAACCCACCACATTGAACCCAATGATACGCCTAGGGCGGGAGAGCCCAGCCAGACTTGGTTTGCCTTGACCCAGTCAGGGGGGACGGCGATTGGATTGAGCGATTGTGATTGTGAGTTGCAGTTGTTGGGATCTGGGGGGGATGTGATTGCTTCTCCGGCCTTGAGTGCGATCGCGGTGGAAGGTCTAACGGATGTTCCGTCAGCGGAGCTGACCTTTCCCCAGGTAGGGGCCTATGTTTTGACGCTAACAGGTCGCCCCAAGGGAACAGCAGATTTTGCCAATTTCCAGCTTGATTTCCCGGTTACGGTTGCTGCTGGAAAAAACCTGGCTGAGCAGGCTACGCCGGAGGTGGCAGGAGCAGTAAGCAGTGGAGAGACTCGTGAAGTCTCGCCAGGAGCTGAAGACGCCAGTAGATTGCCGTTCTTGCCCATAGGTGTTGCTGCTGTCGTTGCAATTGTTGTTTTGCTGGTCTGGCGAGGGAGACAGCATTAGTCAAAGCCCGCTTGGAGGCAAGAAAAAGCCCCACCTGCATTAAGCGCAGTGGGGCATAGGAGGGAATGTGTGTTGTGCAATATTTGGGGCCGCGAAGGTTGAGTTAACCTGAGTTCGACAAGAGGCAATACATCCTCTCCCCTAGCCCCTCTCCTAAGGTCACGGGGAACCGAGACAAGTTGAAAACCCTCGGTTTTGCGTTCGGTTCCCTTGCTCCTTTAGGAGTAAGGGCTAGGGAAAGAGG
>CALIGI010000075.1 GCA_938021205.1 uncultured Pseudanabaenaceae cyanobacterium | reverse complement strand
CTGCTGAAGCAAGGGCACCGTCACCGTCGGCCCCGTCACCACGACGATCGCCGCATACAGAAACGCAAGGGGCCAGGGAAACTCGCTCAGCCAATGGGCTGCGGTTGCCCCACCCAGTAACGTGACGCCCACGCCAATGGTGATCAGATTGCGCAAACTGCCGGACACACGGCCTAGCTCCCGCAGCTCCAAATTCAGCCCGCCTTCAAACAGGATCAGCGCCACTGAAAGCGACACCAGCACGTCCAGACCGACCCCGAGCTGTCCGGGCTGAATCAGCCCCAAACCATCGCGGCCCAGCACAATGCCAAACAGCAGCAAAAAGACAATGCTGGGCACCTTCACCCAGGCAGCCAAAACCTGGCCACCGATACCGGCGATGACCGTCAGGATGACCAGCAGCGTAATTGAAAGGCTAGCGTCCATCCTTTAGCAGCCCATCTTTGAGAAGCAGGTAATAGAGCTGCCCCGCATCATTAACAAGACCAGCGCGATCGCCCGCCACAGGACCACTGCCCAGAAAGATATCAGCACGGCCAGCGCCTTTAATCGCTCCCCCCGTATCTTGATCGAGGGCAAACCGATTCACCGATCGCTTGGGATAGCGACGGGAGCTGAGCACAGCACCAGGGTTAGCGTAGGGAATCTGAGTGCTGATCAGGGTCAGAGCTCCAGGGGGCATAAGGGATTTATCAGTGGCAATGGAGCGATCGGCCGTGACTGGCTGGGCAATGCTGCCCATGGGCGGGGCACCATCAGTCTTTTTAAAGAAAACAAAACGCGGATTGCGTGGCAGATACTCGCTTAGGGCCTGGGGATTGCGGCGGAAGTGCTCCAGCATCAGGGGCAGGGTTAGCTCCTCCAAGGAGAAAATGCCGTCATTCACGAGTTCCTTGCCGACGCTGACGTAGGGGTAATTGGTACGCCCGGCATAGCCCACCGACATTGTACTCCCGTCCGTTATCTGAAGCCGGGCAGACCCCTGAACTTGAACCAAAAATGCCTCTAATCGGCTCTTAAGCCAAACGAGCTCTAGGCCATTGAGGGGACCAGCAGCGGACTTCAATCCATCCTTACCTTCCAAGGCGATGCGATCCGGATGGGGCTGGGGCCAGCTTTCGAGATCCCCAGGCTTTGCGTATAGAGGGTAGCGATAGTCTCCTGTGGCCTCCCGGCTGGCGGCATAGGTCGGGGTGAAGTAACCCGTAAAGTCCACATTACCCTGACCGTCAGTGCCCGTGGCTTGGTAGAAGTCAAATTCTTGGCGGACAGCAGCCTGAAGAGCCTGAGCTGAGTTCTTGCTTTGCAGGAGCTGTTTGAAGCGTTGGAGGCTGCGGCGAACGCGATCGCGGCTCACTCCTTCAATTGGATAGTTGGCATAGGCATCCACGGCCTTATCCGTTGCCAGATAGTCCAAACTGTAATCCACCGCTTGGATGAGAGCATCGCGATCGCGCTTCATCCCCGCCGAGCCAAAAATCTGATTATCCAAGCCCAGTCCAGCAGGCACAGCAGCAAGGCGACGCAGGGCAGGTCCGGCAGGGGCAGCTTTTTCTACCGGCTTTACGGGAGAACTTGCAGCCGGGTCAGTCACAGCAGGCGCGTTAGAAGCAGGGGCCGGTGGGGTTGCGGCGGTGGAAGGTAGTGGGGTTGGGGGCGGCACCGTTACCTTGGGCTTTGAACCGGAAGCACTAGGCACAGAAGCTTGGGCAATCGTTTGGGCCGGTACAGCCTGGGTTGCAGGGGAGGCGCTGGGCTTTGTTGATATCGCCCCCGCCTGCGTCCTACCGCTCCGCTGTCGCTCGGCTTGGGCAGAGACAGCACCATCAGCCTTCACTGCATTCTTAGAAGAATCTAAGGGAGATTGGAGGCAAGCCTGGGCCACGCCAGCCACAGCCGCCATGGGCAAGAGAAGAGCAAATGCCCGCATCGACCAAGCCTTCATCACCAATCTCTCCAAACTGAACAAAAAAAGCAAAACCTAGACCCACTCATTTAGCCAAAGCTAAAACACTGGTCTCCCAGCTGGGTCTAGGCTTTGATCATCCCACGACCCGGAACATTCATTCCGAGTTCCCTGGCAGTGCAGGGATAGAGAGATTTTCTACCAGCGCTCCACACTAGAGGTGAAGACGGGCTCCACTCGCAGTGCCATGATCTTGGACGGACGAGCCACCATATATTCACCCTCAACATTCTTGATGGGGATTTTGATGAACTCATCAGAAGCGGCCTTAGGCATCAGCTCGCCGCTGTACCAGGTCTGAAAATCTTTCATGGTGGGGAAGCGGACTTCTTCTTTGATACCACCGTCAAAAAAGATGTGAACCGCATATTCACTTGCCGTTCTGGCCATGGAACTCTCCTTAGATCGGTTGGGCGCTTAGGGATTCCACCGCTGTCGAATGGATGCCCGGATTAGTTTAACGATTTATTGATTCGTCAGAGGAAATTCCCCTGCATTCTAGTGTGGGCAAATTTGCCCCAAAAACGATCACAGGGGGAAAAATTTCTCTGGGGTCTATTTATAAACAAGCGTCAGAGAACGTTTACACTCGCCCCTACTGTTCGCCAATGGTAGGGCTTGGGTCTCCCACTCCCTACCAACGCCATCGCACACAGCCAATAGCCGGGCGGGAGGACCCCGCCCCTACGTGACACCTATCCAACCTGACTAACCGACCCTTTAGGCTTTTACCTCTGTCAGGATGGCCTGGGACTGCTCAGTCTGGAGGCGAGCGCCGAGGCTGGTGACGAGCTTCGCAGAAGCCGCAGAGCCCAGCTTACCTGCGGTCTCCCAACCCAAGCCATTGGTGATGCCGTAGAGCACTGCACCGGCATACATGTCGCCTGCCCCCACGGTATCAACAGCCTTAACGGGCACGCCTGGGATCTCGATGCGCTTTTCGCCATCAAAAATCACAGAGCCAGCGGGGCCACGGGTAACCGCAAAGGTTTTGGCGAGGGTCTTGAGATGTTCAAAGGCAGCATCAAAGTCCTCAGTGCCTGCCATTTCTAGGGCTTCGCTTTCGTTGGCAAACAGCAGGTCAACGCCATCACCAATCATCTCCAGCAGGCCATCCTTGAAGAACTTGACCATGTTCAGGTCAGCCAGGGTGAGGGCGACTTTTTGCCCCGCAGCCTGGGCCAGTTCGCGAGCTTTGATGGCAGCGGCTTTAGCGGAGTCGCCCGTGACGAGGTAGCCCTCGATGTAGGTGTAGGTGGAGTCGGCGATCGCCTCAGCATCCAACTCAACCTCAGCCAGGGTCGCAGAGATCCCCAGGAACGTGCTCATAGTGCGATCGGCATCGGGGGTCACCAGGACCAAGCATTTCCCCGTAATACCCTCACCGAGGGACTGGTTCTGCAGGTTTGTATCCACACCGCAGTCCACCATGTCCTTGAGGTAGAACTTGCCCGACTCATCATCGGCAACTTTGCAGGAGTAGTAAGCCTTACCACCGAACTGGCTCACCCCAATGATGGTGTTGGCAGCGGATCCACCAGAAGAACGCTTCGTGGCTTGGCCAGATAGGTGCGCCAAAATTTTGTTCTGGGCTTCCTCATCCAACAAGGTCATCACGCCCTTATCAATGCCCAGCTCGGTGAGGGTTTCGGGGGTCACTTCGCATTCAATATCGAGCAATGCGTTGCCGAGGCCATATACGTCGTAGCGCGTCATAGGTTTCTCAAATAAGGAATTAGTGATAGGCGATTCCGCAGGAAGCTGACTTCGCCATCGCGGTGTCATTCACCACTGCACCGCTCCCTATTTAACAAGGCCGTCGTAACATCTCGCAATGACGCGGAGATGACCGGGACTGCGATCAATCCCAGCTTTGGCGTATTGCTGCGGGGGTAAGGCCTTGTTCCCGCAGCGATCGCAGCGCCGCCGCTCGGTCCCGCTTGGCCAAGCGCTTCCCCCTGTCATCTCGCACAAGGGGGCAGTGATAAAACGCCGGCACGGACCAGCCCAAGGCCCGATAGAGCAAAATTTGCTTTGCCGTGGACAGCAACAAATCTTCGCCCCGCACCACCTCGGAAATGGCCATGGCATGGTCATCCGCCACCACGGCCAGCTCATAGCTAGGGAAGCCGTCGCGCCGCCAAACGAGGAAGTCACCAAAATCCTGGCCTGCGATGTATTTACAGGGGCCGACTTTGTTATCGATAAATTCGATCATCTCGCCGTCGGGAACGCGGAAGCGCCAGTTGACGCTTCCAGGCTCGACGACGATGTCCCAATCAGTGGGTCGGAGGTTAGAGGGGAAGATTATTTCGCGATCGCCCTCATGGGGAGCCGCGATCGCAGCCGCCACATCCTTCCTCGAATGGGGGCTGGGATAGATCACTCGCCGAGTCACCAGCTCCGCCCAAACAGATTGGTAGCTCTCGAAGCGCTGAATTTGCTCATAAGGCCCAAACGCACCAGTGGGTTCCAAATCCGGCCCCTCCTGCCAATCAAAACCAAACCAGCGCAGGTCTTCGTAAATATCTTGGCAAAACTGGGGCTTACAGCGCGCTTGATCCAAATCTTCGATGCGCAAAACCAAGCTGCCATGGGCGGCTTTGGCCCGTGCCTGGGCAATCCAGAACGTCCGGGCATGGCCCAAATGCAAATGTCCTGTCGGTGTGGGAGCTAGTCGCCCCCGATAATTCATCAACATTACAAACGGTTCAAACGCTTGAGTGAGCTAGAACGGATATTCTGGGCTTAATTTAGTCGCCCCCCCTGCCCCCCGGTAATCAATGCCATGGCTCCAGCCATCACAAAATCTAACTATCGAGATCGTCATGGCCCCCGCTGGCTGATGCCTCTGATCGTCGCCTTGCTAATCTTTGGCATTGGCTTGCGCTTCACCAACCTGGATGGGAAATTCTTCTGGATTGACGAGATCATGACCGTCCTGCGGAGCACAGGACATCAGGTAAAACCGTTTTACCAAGAGTGGTTTGATAATCGCATCATTCCCTTCCAGGAAGTTCAATATTTCCAGCAAGTCCAGGCTGGGGGAAGCTTTCATGACACGATCGCTGCCCTTGCCATCGAGGATGCTAAGCACCCTCCACTCTTCTTCCTAATGGTCAGGGGTTGGCGATCGCTCTTCGGAAGCTCCATCACCTCCCTAAGAGCCATGGCGGCGATCGCCAGCCTGTTCATTTTTCCTAGCTTTTATTGCTTTTGTAGGGTTCTATTTCCCCACCGCCCCCTAGTCGCCAAACTTTGTCTAGGCTTAACGGCGGTCTCCCCCGTCTATTTACTCTATGCCCAAGAAGCCCGCGCCTACAACATTTGGCTCGTTGCCGTCCTGCTTTCCAGCGCCGCCTTGCACCAGGCCGCAAGACAACCCTCCTGGCAGCGATGGGGCACCTATGTAGCCCTAGCCAGCTTCGGAATTTACAACCACACCATGTTTGTGGTCGTCCTGTTTTCCCATAGCCTCTATGCCTTAGTCACTGGATGGCTCAACCGAGAAAAACAGTCGCGCTGGCTCGGATGCCCCGCTCTCTGGGGGCAATATCTGGGAGCACTCACGGGCATCCTGCTACTATTCTTGCCCTGGCTGCTCAAAATCCTCACGACCCTAAAAGCCCTCTCTTACACAACAAGCTGGGTGACCGAGGCTATTCCCCGCCCACACGTCTTCCAACAATGGCTATTGGGCTTCTGTAGCCCCTTGTTTGACCAGGGAGAGTTGCAGCTATTCCGCGTCCTGGGCCAAGTCCGGGTAGAAGTCGAAATCAACTACTGGCCCTACCTCATCCTGCTATTAAGCATTCTGGGGGCATGGGTGTATCTCTGTCGCCATGCGCCTCGCGATGCCTCGCTCCAACTCCTCTGCCTCATCGCTGGGCCTGTACTGTGGCTCTTGCTGCCCGACATTCTGCTCGGAGGACAGCGCTCCATTACACCTCGCTATTGGCTGGCAGCTTACTCCGCAATCACCGTTACCCTGTCCTATGTTTTTGCCTGTCAGCTATCTACAGAGACCGCTCAAGGGAAAAGCTCACTGGCATGGAAGGGACTGCTAGCATTCGTTTTTGTACTGCAACTCAGCTCTTGCTTACACATTATTCAAGCCCAGACCTGGTGGAACAAACATCCCTATAACTTCCCGGCGGTGGCAGAAGCTATTAATGCTGTGGATCGCCCTCTCATCATCAGTGATCAGACCGGTGCAAACCCCGGCTATCTAATTAGCCTGAGTTACTTGATTAAACCCGGTGTCGACCTACAGCTCGTCCAGTCTCCGGACCTGGCAGCGCTGCCGACTGGCTATGATGCCGTCTTTATTTTTGACAGCTACACCGAGCCCCAAGATTCGCTCCATGAGCTCTACAGTCAGAAGCAGGGGGTCCCTGCTGTTCCCATCGCAGCAGATATTCTCTGGCAGCTCCAGCTTTCAGAAGCAGCATCGGTAGATCAAGTGATTTGAGCACGAAAGGGGTCAGACCGCTCGGGCAAAGTTAGGCCAAGGCCCTCCCTCTCACCGCCTAAAGGCTGTTGCTAGGGTGAACGGACCCAATTCCAAAGGTGTGCGCTGATTCCTCTCAGCTCAAGCAACTTTGGGTCTAAACCTCCTGCACGGCTGACTCCCATGAGCATTGATCGCAAGATTTCCCCCGCCTTCAAACCCTTCCTAGCCCGCAGTGGCGATCATGACCGCCGCGATGCCATCGTCATTTACCAAACGCCCGGCATTGAAGGCATCCAAGTGGGCGATCGCCTCGGCCAGCTCAACCGCCGCCAGCTCAATGTCGTGCGCGAACAGACCCAACTCCAGCGTGAAGTGGAAGGTCACCTATTCGAAAGCTACCAGGGCCGCAGCCTCGAAATGGGCCACGAAGGCGCTCCCCTCAAAACCCGCACCATCGGCGCAGGCACCCTGCCCATGGCCAACGTGGAAGTCACCCGCACCACCCTCGCCGCCCTGGCCTCCGAGCCCGACGTCGTTGCTGTACTGCCCAACCAAAATATTGAGCTGCTCAAGCCAAAGCAGATCGACTACAGCGACCTACTGCCCCAGGAGCAAGAAGGGGGCCTCACCTGGGGCCTCAAGCAGCTCGACATCGCCAAGGTTTGGGAAACGACCAAAGGGGCAGGCATTAATGTCGCCGTGCTGGACACCGGCTGCTACGGCAACCACCCTGCATTGAAGGGTCGGGTTCAAGATTTTGTCCTCGTTGATCCCCTAGGTCGTCGCATCACCACCGACGTCAGCTTTGACGCGGGGCAGCATGGCACCCACATCTGTGGCACCATCGCTGGCGGCATGACCGAGGATGGCATTGCCATTGGCTGTGCACCGGAAGCGAATTTGCTGGTGGGTGGGGTCCTGGTGGGCAACGCAACGCTGCTGACCCTGGTGGAGGGCATGGCCTGGGCAATCGAGCGCGGGGCAGACATCATTAACCTCTCCCTCGGCCTGGAGTATTACGAGCCTCTGTTCTCCAAGGTTTTGGATATTCTTATCAGCCAATACGATGTGTTGCCTGTGGTGGCGATCGGCAATAGCAACCATGGCAACACTAGCTCTCCCGGCAATAGCTACAACGCCTTCTCCGTGGGAGCGATCGAGCAAATGGCCGAAGACCAACTGGGCGTAACTTTCTTCAGCAGCGGAGCCAGCCTCGTCTTCCCTGGCCAGAGCCCCGAGGAAATCGTCACCAAGCCCGATGTGGTGGCTCCCGGTGCCCAGGTCTACTCCTGTATTCCCCCGGAGCAGCGCCCCGACGGAACCTTTGCTTACACCTACATGGATGGCACCTCCATGGCAGCTCCCCACATTTCCGGTGTGGCAGCGCTGCTGATGGCGGCCAATCCTGAGGCTTCGGCAACGGATGTGCTTAAGGCGCTGCGGGAGACAGCTTTGCATCCCAATGGCTTAGAGCGCCGTCCCGATAACCGCTGGGGTTATGGCCTGATTCAGCCCGCTGACGCCCTAAAGCTAATTCAAATGGCTTAGGGAAAAGGCTTAAGGCAAACCGTTTGGCACCATGCCCAACTGCGGACATGCCATGTCCTGTCCCTACCGCCAAACACCCTCTAAATCCAGATCTGCCGCCACCCGAGACAGTCGGGCCACATCTCGGTCATCTCCCGCCAAGTAAGGCAACTTGCCTAGGACTGGATAGCCCGTCATCTGCTCCACGAGCCTTGGCGGTGCCCAGTCCATCAGGTACTGCTGGGCTTCGGGGGTGGCGCAGTTGAGCACGATGCCCCGGAGATCACAGTTCGCTTTACGGGCGATCGCTGCCTGGGCCAACAGCTCCGATAAAACCTCGGGCCGTACCGCCGCCACCAGCAGCACCGGCAATTTCCAGTCCGCCGCCACATCGGCCAGGGTAGACTCGGGCGTAATGGCGCTACTGAGGCTGCCCACTCCTTCCACCAAAACCCCTCGATAATCCTGGCCCATCTGAGCCAAGACCTTCCAAACCGGAGCCAAGCTCACATCCTGCTCTGCTTTAGTCGCCGCAAGGGCGGGATCTAAACAAGTCGAGAACTTGAGGGGAGTTGCCATTTCAACCCCACCAAAATTGAGCCAATCGGCCAGCACGGCATTATCTTCACCGCCGCACTGAATCAACTTCATCAAGCCCCAGTCCAGGCGTCCCGTTTGGGCCTGAAGCTCACAAAGCAGAGTTGCCATGGTCACGGTCTTGCCGACCCCCCAGCCGCTCCCAGCGACCAATAGGCTTTTGATTGTCATAGAAGAAATATTGCTTCGGTCTCGCCCATAGAGGCGTCGGTCTCGCCCTTATTATCCAAGGAATTTGGAAGATTGCCAGAGATTCGCGATCGCCTTTACTCAGCATGGCCTCTGGGACTGACGGTTTAAGGCAACGGCGTCGGTGGCGGCACATCAACCAGCGGTGGAGTATCAGGGGCCGGATCGGGCTGAGGATCTGGAATCGGCGTGGGCAAGGGGTCCGGATCGGGTATGGGGTCTGGTTGGGGCACAGGAGCCGGCACAGGATCGGGCTGGGGAAGTGGATCCGGCGTCGGCTCTGGCACTGGGTCAGGCGTCGGGTCCGGATCAGGGGTTGGAGCTGGGTCGGGCTTTGGAGCTTGTTTAATGCCAATGTTCACGGCATAACTGCCAGATGCACCAAGCTCAACTTCAACCGTATATTCCCCACTGGTCGTGGCCTCCACCGATCCATTCGGCCCCACCATATCTGGAATGGGACGACCGCCCGCATCATAAAAACGCAGCGTTGCATCCCCTTCTAGCACCTGGGCATTGAGAATTTGCCCCTGCTCCACAGGAATGCGATAGCGCTGGATGGTGTTCGCCTTCAGCTCAGCCTTCAGCACCCGGTCAATACCCGGCACAAATTGCAGTCGCTCTTCCAAATAGGCGGGTTCAGCAGGCTTGGGATCTGGCTTCGGCTCCGGAGCGGGGGCAGCTTCCAACTTGAGAGCCAGGTCAAAGTCAGCCTTGGACAGGCCAGAGACCGGGCGCAAAGCCACGGCATAGGTGCCAGCCTCGGGAAGTTCTCCCTCCCAGCGACGCACACGATTGGCCCGATCCGCTAAGGGTTTACCAGCCGGATTCAGCACCGTCAATAACACCCCCTCCTTCTGCAAACTGGCCTTGAGGCGCTCTCCTGCCTCAGCCTCGAATTCGTAGACCAGGGTTTGCTGGGCCACCAAGCTGTCCGCGAAGTCCTGGGGCTGACCCGGGACCAGCACGATCCGTCTCCGCATCTCTTGGGGTGAAGCAGCCGGTGGGCTTGGCTTGGGCTCAACGGGAGCAGGACTGGTCACAGGTATGGTGGGCCTGGGCGTTGTTGTCCCCGCCAAATTTCGAGTCACAGCCCAGGAGCCTGCACCCGCTAAGGCGATAATCGTCAGGCCCACCGCAGAGACCGCCAGGGGGTCATCCCAGAAGGAGGAGCCGGGTTGATCCAGAGGACGCGATGATCGTCCCGGTGCTCGCCCCGGCGGCGGCGTCCCCACGGGTTGATTAGAAATCGATGGGGGCGCTTCACCCCGTCCCACCGCCATGGTGCGCATTTGAGAGACCGAAGGAGCCGAAGGGGACACCACCGACAGGGGAGCCTGGGTAGCTGCGTTAAGGGGCATGTCCTCTAGGGCCTGTAAGACATCCGCTGCGGACTGATAGCGATCGCCGGGGCGATAGCTCAACATCCGGTCCAGCACCATGGCAAAACGTTCCGGCACACTGGGCACCAAATGCCGCCAGCGCCAGGTCATGTTGTTGCTGTCAAATAACTCACCGGGCTGCCGACCCGTCATTAGCACAACAGCGGTCACGGCTAGGGCATAAAGGTCGCTGCTGGGGTACACTTCGCTCCCGCGAATTTGCTCGCTGGGGGCGTAGCCAGGCTTGCCCACGGTGGTGGGGTTACTGCCCTGCTGGGTTTGAATTTGGGTAGCGATCGCCTTAACCACGCCAAAATCAATCAGCACCGGGATGTTCTGCTCCTCCAGGCACATCACGTTATCAGGGGAAATATCCCGATGGATAATGCCCTTGCCATGGATATGGGTCAGCACTGGAATTAGCTGACGCACAAAATGCAGCACCTCATCCACACTAAACGCCTGCCCCTGGGCCAATCGCCCATCCAGCAAGTCACTGTAGGTCATGCCCTCCACATAATCCTGAACCAGAAACAACCGCTGGTCCTCATCAAACACCGCCCGAAACTTGGGCACCTGGGGATGGTCAATGCGATATAGCACCGACGCATCTCGCTCGAACAGCTCGTTCGACTTCTCAACGGCGTAGGCGCTATCGGTGGGAGGAATAAACTCTTTTAGGGCACAGTATTCGTTAAAGCGCCCTTGGTCTGCTGCCAAATAGGTTCGCCCAAAGCCACCTTGTCCCAACACTTGGAGGACACGATAGCGATTTTGCAAAACCGTACCAACAGTAATAGGGGGTTGCATGGAAAGGCTTAGGGGCTCCTAATCGCAAGGCTAGCAGGCACAGATTAACCCCGTCACTGGATAGGCTGACGCCTAGCGACAGGTCAGGGGGATTTATATTGCCATGAATCCATCGCAAACGACCGCCCTCAGCAGAAAACTCACTGCCTATCCCAGACAATATATAGCAAGCCCCCTGATTGTTAAGCAGTTTGTCCTTCCTGTGACAACGCAGAACAGAGCATAAGGCATAGGACAAGAAGCCGATTCAGCTTCTACAACCCATACAAAGCCTGACAGACAAAGAGAAACAGACTTACAGCTCCAAATATCGCTCCAATTCCCCCAAGCATTACCCTAGACAAGAATTTTCACGAAGCTTGAACTTTCCAGGCAGCTCCGATAGGCTGGATCACAATATATAACTCGTCAAAAACCAGGGATTTCCTGGCTTCAGCTAGGCCAGGGTGGGCCATGGGCACTCCCCAGAGAGTGTCAAGGCCAATGACCCCAGGTATCTTTTTTTAATTCCTTTTTAGCGTCCCACCAGACAAGCCTTCTGATAGGGGGCCTGTCATCAAAATACGATGGGGCGGCCAGCTCCACTTCCAGACCCGTTGAATGGTCTAGCCAGCGAGTCTCTGCTTAACTGCATTTTGGACGACCTTGCCGTCCGCTTTCCCTTTGAGTTCCTTCATGGCAGGTCCCATCACCTTGCCCATGTCGCGAGGACCCGTTGCTCCAACCTGGGCAATGATTTTGTCAACGATCGCCCCAACCTCTGCGACCGAGAGTTGAGCGGGTAAATATTCCTGCAAGATCTCCAGCTCCTGCTGTTCCTTCTCGGCCAGTTCTGGGCGACCCGCATCCAAATACTGCGCAATGGAATCACGCCGCTGCTTGGCCAACTGACTGAGAGCAGCTAGTTCGTCTTCAACGGAGAGTTCTTCATTCCCCTTTGCTCGAGCTTCAACCACTTTTTCGATGAGTGTTTTCTTCACACTACGAACCGTTTCTAAACGAAGCTTATCTTTGGCTTTCATAGCAGTTTTAATATCCTCGCTGATGCGATCAATTAAGCTCATCTTTTCCAAGCCTCTGCTAACAATAGTCACTATCATAGAATGAACGACATCTTTCTATACTTCATTCTGAGGTCATGCCTTCGCAACTCTTGAAAATGCGGCCAAGAAAGATCAATTTCCCCACCTTTTAGAGAGGGAGAAATTGTATACAGCGTTGCAAGCAATGAATCTCCATCAACCTTTCTAAAACAACTTCTTAGAAGCACGAGGGTATAGCAACGAAGCCACAGCCGGCCGGTCAAGAGTTCCAGAAGAGAAGCCCCAAAATCAAACTAGCCAAGAAAACAGCCAAAGCTAAGAGAGTCGAAAGTCAAGACTGCACAAGGCTTCCAGCAGCCCGAACAGCCCTGCATCTCAGAAGAAAGGCCGCTTTACTTCTCCAATCAGTGCCACATTCATTGCTTCAAACAGAATGAAAGAACGACATCAATCTACAATCTCCTCAAGATAAATTACGACAAGAGAGATGATGCACAGCTCTATGCGTTGGACAACCTGAAGTTGCAATTGCAAGCTATCTTTTGTTTCTATTCAGGAAACGACCAACATTAGGGCATAAACCCATTACATATAGTGATAGGATCACCAGGAATGCGCTCATAGAAATTGCCGTGATCCGTTCCGCCACACTGCCTTTTCCCTCTTCCATGCCGACCCTGCCAGAGAATCAGCGACTACGGCTGTTTTCCGGCTCCTCTAATCCTGCATTGGCGGAGGAGGTTGCCCGTTACCTTGGCATTGATTTGGGTCCTCTAGTGCGCAAGCAGTTCGCCGACGGCGAGATGTATGTGCAAGTTCAAGAATCGATTCGGGGCTGTGATGTTTATCTCATCCAGCCCACCTGTCGCCCGGTCAACGACCACATGATGGAACTGTTGATCATGGTGGATGCCTGCCGTCGTGCCTCGGCCCGGCAGATCACCGCAGTCATTCCCTACTACGGCTATGCCCGTGCCGATCGCAAAACTGCCGGGCGTGAATCCATCACCGCAAAGCTAGCCGCGAACCTGCTAACCGAGGCTGGCGCAGACCGAGTCCTGGCCATGGACCTACACTCCGCCCAAATCCAGGGCTACTTCGACATTCCCTGCGACCACATCTATGGTTCCCCCGTCCTGTTCGACTATCTGCTGAATAAGAACCTGTCGGACTTAGTCGTTGTTTCCCCCGACATCGGCGGCGTGGCTCGCGCCCGCGCCTTCGCCAAAAAGCTGAACGATGCGCCCCTAGCTATCATCGATAAACGTCGCCAAGCCCACAACGTCGCTGAGGTAATGAACGTCATCGGTGATGTGCGGGACAAAACTGTGGTCCTAGTGGATGACATGATCGACACCGCTGGTACCATTTGCGAAGGGGCCAAATTCCTGCGGCAGCAAGGGGCCAAGCGTGTCTACGCCTGTGCCACCCATGCGGTGTTCTCTCCTCCGGCAGCGGAGCGCCTGTCCCAGCCGGACCTATTTGAGGAAGTGATTGTTACCAATACAATTCCCATCCCTGCGGATAGCCATTTCCCTCAGCTCAAGGTGCTTTCCGTCGCCAATATCCTGGGTGAGACCATCTGGCGCATCCACGAAGAAAGCTCTGTCAGCATTATGTTTCGCTAATCTGGCAAAGCATTAGAAAGAAAAGCGGGTCAAAAGTAATGGGTAATCGGAGCTGTTCCGGTTACCCATTACTTATTTCATTAGCTACCTTCGGCGATCGCATCGGCATCGGCATCAAAGAACGTATCTGAAGCCCGCTCTGGCACGGGCCAATCCGCATTCTCGCCACCGAGATAAACCTGACTGATGCGCACGTAGTCCTGATCAAACTGGCGGAAGGCATTGAGGAGCACGTCTAGGGCGATCGCATCACTCGTACCCAAGTCAAACCAACAGCGAGACCAGACTCCCTGGAATTCAACCTCTCCCATATTGTGCATCAAGGCTTGGAGAGAATTGTCAGCACGATCATCCTGGTAGGACATATAACTCAACTCCATGCCCTCCTCCTGGATTTGCAGATTCTCGGCATTGAAGCCCCCCAACTTGCCCATGAAGAACCAGGAGTTGAGAATCTCCTCGACATATTGCTGCTCGGCATTGGAGGGCACAGTTTCAAATTCCAGCCAGAACCAGACATCAAAGGGGTTAAATTCACGAAACTCAACTTGCATGGGGGTCCCCGTCACAAACATGATGTGGCCCGATGATGAGCCAACCTCAGTTAATGGTATAGCAACAGCCTAATCAATTAGGCTATTGCTATCCATATCACAGCCTGCCATCTCTAGGTTTGACAGATGCTGTTTGTCCTAAGTGATGTGGCAACAGTAACGGAACGAATTCAACCGTCTCTAGCCAGACTGGCCATTAAAGAGACATCTATCAACAACAAAGAGCCGTCCCCTGATACATCTCAGAGGACGGCTTCATATCGAAAATGTCTAAGAGCCAGCAGAGCCTCACGACAAGGTAAGTTCAGCCATCCAGTTTTAGAGTTGAGGCAGGACCGCAGGTCCCCAGGGGCTATCACCACTGTCCCTAATGGCCTGTTTCATGAAGCCAGTACAGGAGCGCTCCTGACCATCTAATTTCTCCTGGTTGATGCAGCGCTCTCGCAGAATTTGTCCCACCAGCCGCTTGGGTAGGACTTCGGACTGGGCCAGGGCCAAGTCAAAGTGCTTTTGAGCCACGGTTAGGCGGCTAGCGTCTTTCTTGGCCTTCTGCATTTCTAGCTGAGCCTTGAGGTAATGCATCTCAGCATGGTTGGGCTGGGCAGCCAGACCTGCCTCCACCGCTGCAATGCCTTTGTCATGCTTATCCAGAATGCGATAGCCCAGGCCAGTGAGCCAGTTGGCCAGGTAGCTAGGACCGGCTTTTTGCAGCTTCTCCACCGCAGCATCAGTGCTGGTTAGGGGCAGGTAAGCCGAAGCATACATATCGGTGAAACCTTCCAACAGGTTCAGTTCCGGATCGTCCTTGTCAATCTTGCGGGCTGCGGCCATGGAAGCATTGAAGGAACGCAGCTTGCCCAGAGCCTTACCCAGGCCACGCACTGGCCCATCGCCTTCATCGGACAGAATATAAGCACCTTCGACAAACTCCGCGACAGCACTGTAGAGGTTGCTGCGCAGGGGCTGGCTATCCTGGATGGCAGTCGCTGCTTCCCGAGTTTGAGTGGCATAGCCTTGCATAGCTGCGTAATCTTTCTCGTACTGGGCTAATAGCGCCAACATGGGATAGATCAAAGGCTCGTTAGCTTCGGAGACCTGGGCTTCTTCGAGTAAATCCGCCGCTTTGGCATAGTTGCTCTCCTGGAACATGGCCTTAAAAGCTGCTTCTGTCTTAGCTCCAATGGGCATGGGGTTACTGCTGCGGAAGGGGTCTCCCGCTAGGGCTGGATTACCCAAGCCTAGGGTGGCAGCGGTCACGGCAACAGAGCCCAAAGCCAAGCCCAATCGCTGTGACCAGGGACGAACTGAGGAAGAACGACTAACTTGAAAAGGTCGAATAGCCATAGTCAACAGGATTAAAGGCGAGTGGAGTTCAGGGAAACGTTGAGGCGTTAGGGAAGCGGCGCAGGTTATTGCAATACCGTTTTAGCAGTCGTTTGCAATCAGGACCTAAAGCTTTGAGACGCACTGAGGGAAAGAACTGTTCCAGACCTGGGGAGGGGTGATTGTGCAGCAAGCTTGCTTCGCAATCACCAAACCTAGGCTCCTGCCATCAGCAAGTGACCCTGATCGAACGCCCCGTCTCTAGCTTCAGTTTAGGCTGCTGATACATTCCTTCCCAGGGGCCTCAATGTAATCCGCTGACTTTGAGGAGGGGGAGACCAGTTTTTGAAGCGGTCCACTTCACAGGGCTCACAGAGAGATCGTTCAGAGAAATCGTTCAGAGCAATCGCCGCCGCTGCTTATTAAGCTCAACAGCCTCACCAAGGTTCAGAATAATCGGGGAGTTCTCTGGCTGCCGGGTAAGTTAAGGACAAGCCATACTGAAAGGAACAAGAATTAAATAAATATTCCCCTTTCTCAAGGGGGATTTGAGGGGGATCGGCTATTTGGCCTGCCACGGCTCGATCCCCCCAGCCCCCTTGAAAGGGGGAGTTAGTTAAATCATAGGATGAATAAATCCTGGTTCCCAAGTGAGCTGGGCTGATGGTAATCAAGTCCTAAATCAGCCGATCGCAACGACCTATCCCACTATTTTCCCGACTCCCCGCTGCCATGCTCTATTTGCGTGACCTCTCGTACCATCCTCCGGCCACCCAAGAGCCGATTCTCAAGTCACTGAATCTCATCCTGCCTCCCCAAAAGCTGGGCTTGATCATTGGTCCCAGTGGTTCGGGCAAGAGCACCCTGCTGGAGATTATGGCGGGGCTGGCACTGCAAACCAGCGGCGAAGTGGCCTGGCGGGAGCAACTGCTGACACCGCTTCATCTTCAGCAGTTGGGCGGTTTGGTGTTTCAATTCCCCGAACGGCATTTTTGCTGTAGCAGCGTGCTGGAAGAATTACGCCTGGGCCATCCTGAACTGGGCAGCGATCGCGTCCACAGCGCCCTCGAAGAAGTAGGCCTCGGCCATCTCTCCCTCAATACCTCCCCCCAGGCCCTCAGCGGAGGCCAGCAACGCCGCCTCGCCCTAGCAGTTCAACTGATTCGCCAGCCCCACCTGCTCCTCCTAGACGAACCCACCGCCGGACTGGACTGGTCCATGCGCCAGCAGCTTATCGCCCTGCTGGAGCGCCTCAAGCAGAAGTGGACCCTGCTGATCGTCACCCACGATGCCAGCGACCTCATGCCCATCGCGGACTGCGCTTGGCGTTTGGACCATGGCAATCTAGCAGAAGCATCCGTGGGTCAAGAAGCAGTCGGGGTTTAGGAAGGAACAGAAACTTCGGAAACCAGCGGAGAGCAAACGCGAAATTCCTAACCCCACCCCAATTCCCGAACCTGACCGAACCAGATATTCCCCAGTAGTTTTGTAAGCTGGGAAAGTCCTCGCTTCACCTGTCCGCACACCGCATTCCTATTTCATGGCAGATCTACTCACTCGGGCCTTTGCCGCAGACGGCAGCATTCGCGTTGTTGGCGTCATCACCACAGACAGCACCCAGGAAGCCCGCGATCGCCACAAGCTTTCCAATGTCGCCACCGTAGCCATGGGCCGCACCATGGCCGCTGGCCTTCTCCTGGCATCGGCCATGAAGCGCGAGAATTCTCGGGTCAACTTACGCATTCGCAGCTCCGGCCCCCTGGAGGGACTGCTCGTGGATGCAGGCCTCGATGGCACCGTGCGGGGCTACGTCACCAACCCAGTGGCGGAAGTCCTTCCCAAAGAGAATGGCCAGCCCAACGTCAGCGCTGGACTGGGTGCAGGCTATCTCTACATGCTGCGGGACATTGGCTATGGCCGTCCCTACAACAGCACCGTGGAACTGATTAACGGCGAAGTCAGCGACGACATCGCCTACTACCTCTCCAACTCCGAGCAAACCGCCTCCTGCATTGCTCTGGATGTATTCATGGGCGAAGACGGCATCAAGCAGGCCGGGGGATTGCTGGTTCAGGTCCTACCCAAGTCCCACAGAGATGAAGCCCTGTCCAAACTGGTCTATGAACAGGCCGGCAAGCTCCAGGAATTCACCGCGCTACTGGGCCAGGGCAAAACCATGCCGGAAATTATGGAAGCGCTGCTAGGCCATTTGGGCCTAGAAATGCAGCCCGAAACCACGCCTTTGCGCTTTTACTGCCCCTGCACCCGCGATCGCCTCATGGGGGCCATGCGCATGTTCGGCACCGATGAACTCCAAGACATGATTGAGAAAGACGATGGAGCTGAGGCCAAATGCGACATCTGCAACGAGGTCTACAACATCAGCGCCCAGGAGCTGAGTGAGCTGATTAAAACCATGGATGCCGAGGCGATCGCAGCTCGCAGCTAAGCCACCCCCTGCTCAGCATCAAAACAAAGCCAAACCAAAAGCCGATGCAGAATACTGCATCGGCTTTTGGTTTGGCTAAAAAGAGTTGGGCAAGCCCATGATGTGACTCACAGGCAAAGGAGGAAAACCTAATTGAATCCCTGCTTCTAAGTCAGATCTCGAAGCAAATTACCGCAAGAAACTGCTGGTCACCCACAAAATCCCGAGGGAGACTACCACAATAAACTGCTTCACCGAGAGGGTTGCAGTCGTCACGAGGTCTCCCAGGTCCTGGGGCTGAGTCAGTACATTTTCCAAGGGAATCGCTAGCAGGGAGCCCACGATCAAGCCTGCAAACATGCCAGCCATGGTGATGAAAAAAGAGCGGCCAAATTTCCCTTCCTTACGATTAAGGAAATAAATGCTGGACGCAGCGCCAGCCGCCAACACCAGCTCCAAAGCACCATCTCCTCCCGCAGTGGCGGCAGGAGTGAGGTAGAACACCGCCACACTCATCAGCACCAAAGTAATCAGCGCAGGCAGCAAAATATCCATGGCACTGGGCTGATCTGCCAAGTCCTGCATCCAGTTCGGCAGGCTCTTGGTCATCTCTGCCGCCTTGTCTTGAACCTTGGGCGCTGGCGTGATGCGCTCAGGAAAGCGAATTCGCTCAGGCACCTTAATCTTGCCCTCCTGACGGAGGCGCAAACGGTGCATCAGCACGGCATCGTAGGCCGCTTCAATTTGCTCAACCTTAGTGCCTGCCTCTTCTGAGGCATCCACCAGGCGATCGCGGGCTGTTTGGATCTCATCAAACGAAGCTTCTTCGGTTACCCCGAGTAGCTCGTAAGAACTCTGCTCACTCATTGCCAATCTCCGACCCAGCTATGCTCTCGAGAAAATGTTTGAAAAGCGCCTTGGCTATAGCATCAAGGATATCTATTAGAGCAAAATCCTAAGCAAAGCAGCGCAAAAATTCACTTAACTAGCGTCTTTAGCCATGCTGCTGAGCTAACTTGCCAAACATCCTTCCACCATAATAAGTGAGGTTCTGGCTTGTGGCGGCTCACTTACGTAAATTTGGCTTTTCTTTAGCTCTTTCCCATCTGCTCTTTGCATTGAAGAAAGATTTTCAGCCGAGCCGCCCACCGCTCAGTGAGCCGCCTGCCTCTCAGGAAAGCGACCTGCCCCAAGCCGTAAACTCGTTGTAAATTAGGACTGTAGCCCATTTAATTTGGTTCAAGGACGATTGCCATGGCAGCCCTCAAGAAAGGTTCCCTCGTGCGCGTGGTACGCGACAAAATTGAAGGCAGCGTTGAAGCCACCGCCAGCGACGAACGATTTCCCGATTACATTTTCGACACCGATGGCGAAATTCTGAACATCAGCGAAGACTATGCCTGGGTCAAGTTTTCCCTGCCAGTGGCTAACACCTGGTTCAAGCTAGACCATCTCGAAGCCGCTGCGAAATAGAAATTAGGTATAGACCTTTCTCACCCCAAATACCGACTTGCCAGGCAACCGCATCTAAGCCGAGGCAAGTCGGTATTTTGCATGTCTAGTCAAAGGCATGGACGGTAGCCGTAGCGCTCAGACTTCGGCTACCGTCCCATGCGCTTTAGCGACTCCTGGGCTTCCTTGCGGAACTGCTTAGCCCGCCGGAACATCTCTTTCCCTGAGTGGATGTAGGACTCTTCATAGCTGGTGGTAAAGCGCTCCAGTTCATCAATACCGTCCCCCAAGTGGTTAATGGCGTAATAAAGCTTGGAAGCTGGTCCAGCCGCCATGGGTGGGTTCGGCATGGACTTAAACTTGGCATCGGCCTTTTCATGGGCGGTGCGACAGTCTTCCAAGTAGGCCACAAACGCATCCATTAGCTCGTCATCGAAGGGGTCCGCCGATAGCTCGCGAATTTGGGTGGCGAGGGGCTTGACGACCAAATTGATGTAACGGCTAACCGGGTTATAGATCTGGCGCATCCAATCTTCCAAGGCCACGTCCACAGCACGGCCACTAGATCGACGGCGGGAAGATTTGCTTGGACCCGGCTCTTTCGGATTCGGGCTAAAGCCGCTGGCACGGGCATAGTCGGCATAGGACTGGTAAGGTGCAGCACCGGAACGACTGTATTGGCCACCCCATTTGCCTTGATTATCGTAGCTCTTGCGCCGCTCTGGATCGCCTAGGACTTCGTAGGCCGCGTTGATTTCGACGATCGCGTCATGGGCCGCTACAGAAGCCTGGTCATCCGCCTCCAGTGGGCCCTGGCGATCGGGGTGGAACTGCTTCGCTTTTTGACGGTAAGCCAGCTTGATTTCTTCCGCCGTGGCCTTGGAAGAAATGCCTAGGAGTTGATAGAGATCGGTTTGAGCCATGGGGAGCGGGAGAACGACTTAGCTTCGGCTCAAGGGCCAAAATCACAGCTTTATTGTAGGTCTGTCGCTGTCAGTGCGCTGTCAGACTGTAATGCCAAACTTGAGCGATCTGACTGCGGTGCTAAGCGGCTAGGAGAGCAATTGCTATGCAAGCTCCCGAAGCGATCGCACAAACCCCACCACCGCCTCACAAAACGCATCCGCCTCCTCAAAGGGCAACACATTACGCCCCGGCAGCAACTGCCCTTGCCCCGCTGGCAGCGCCTCTAAATAAATCTTCAACCGCTCCTCCGGCGACTCGGACTTGCCCGAGCGGCTCACACTAGAAGCCTCCAGACCAAAGAGCACCTGAGTCGGCTGGGCAATGGCCCGAATATCATCCCCATAGCCCCGCTGCCAAAAGCGCGACAAAAACGCAAACACCGCATGGCGACTGGCCGGATCCTTTGCTCCTTCCACAAGGGGATCCAGCCAGGCCGCATCAATGGCGGAGTCACTGGCAAAGAGTTGCTTTCGGGAAAAGTCTTGGAGGAACTTACGACGGCGGGCATAGCGATAGAACAAGGCCCCCAAGGGAGATTTGAACAGGCTCCAGGCGATGTTTTGCTGGCGCTCAGAGGCCACATCGGTCATCACCCGCCAAGCCGGTGGCCCCGACAGCACCAGTCCAGCGACGGATTGGGGGGCAATCTTCACCAGATCAATTGCAGCGGGGAATAAAGCCCCCTGGACCACGACAATCGCCGGACGTTGAATCACGTTCTCGATGAAATCTTGGAGCTGCTTGGCCCAGTCCAAGGGTCGGTAGGGTCGACAAGGCATGTCACTCTCGCCACAGCCCAGTAAGTCGGGGTTGTAGATAACATTTCCAGCCCCGCCGGGGGTTCCTGCTTGGGCTAGCCAAGCCTCCGTGAAGCGATCCCAGAACCGGCGGGACAGCCCCACACCAATGGGATGAACAAACAGGAGCGGTGGGGCTTCAGGGGTTGCTCCCTCAAAGTCGTCCAGGACTTCATAGCCATAGCGATCGCCCCGCAAGGTTTGGAATTGGGTCGGTGATGGACGCATAATGGGGAAACTCAATACCTGCGGCAAATTATGCCAGAGGACCATCCCCTTCCCGCCCCTCATTCCCCTGAGGCATCGATGCCTGAAGAGCAGCAAACTCCTAGAAATGAGCCGACCTCGTCCGGAGAGGTCGGCTCATCGAGCTCCACCGAAGAAGCATCATCGCTAGATTCTGGCCAGGTGGAATCTAACCAAGCGGAGGCTGTCCAAGGGGAGGCTGTCCAAGCGGAGTCTGTCCAAGGGGAAGCTGTCCAAGGGGAAGTGGAGGCCCAGGCGGGTGGTGTGATGCCCAATGCGGATGGGGCTCGTGACGGTCAAGGCGATCGCCCTGCTCCCCCCAGCCCCACCTCTCGCAACGCCCCAACAAATTCGCCTTCCTCTGGGAAAGCCACACCCGCATCAGCCACAGGCCAACCCACGGGTGAGCAAAGAACAGAGCGCCCCCAGAAACCAGCCAGCAATCCCCAACCCAATCGGGGAAATCCCAACAGAAGCACCCCCACCCGGAAGAACAAACCAGAGCTAGTTCCCACAAAATCAAGCAAACTCGCCCTACCCCAGGGCCTCAAGCGCACCGGCTCCGTGGCTAAGGTCGCAGGCAGCAAGCTCCTGCGGGAAACTGGCGAAGGTCTAGTGGGCTTTTCTGAATGGCTTGAGGGAAAAACCAACGAAAACGATGTGGCAGAAGCGGCTGCCATTCAAGAAAACCTTGAAGAACGCTTCGAAGGCACTTGGCAGAAATGGGGGGGCCTTTTAGATCAGCTCAAAGCTCCCTTACCGAAAAAAGTCCGGCGGATTTCCAATACCCGCCTCACTGGGCTATTGGTGGGAATTCTAGTCTTCCTGTTCCTAGCTCTCTCCTCCGCCCTATCTGGACCCAGCTCCCAAGCCAAGAATGCAGATACGCCTCTCATTCAAAGGCCTCAGCATCCCTCCAATAGCAAGCTCGTCCAGAGCAGAGACGCTAGTCCGGACAATGCAAAGCAATCGAATTCCAGCTCAAAAAAGACATCTAAAGCAGACCCATCTGCTGGTTCTGTTAACAGTAAATCAGAAAAAAAGAGCGTTTCCGCCGCCACTTTCTTCGGCGAAGAATCCCCCCGTGAAGCTCCACCGCTGAATCGGCCTGCAAGACCCAGCGCTGATACGAAGTCATCCCCGTATCCGGCTCCCCCAGTTAATCCAACCACCAATCCCGCCACCAATCCCGCCACCAATCCCACGACCAATCCCGCCACCAATCCTCCCGCCAGCCCCTATCCCTACGGTGGCTATGGCGTTCCGGGCTATCCGCCACCGGTTTATGGCCAACCCTCCACTGGAGCAGCAGGGCAAGAAGCCGATGCACAAGCCCCCAATCCGGGAGCCTATCCTTACCCCTATCCTTATCCCCCTTATTTCTATCCACCACCGGGCTATCCCGGTAGCGCAGGCGGTATCGCTCCAGCGACTCCCAGCCAACCGGGCGCGGAAGATCAACCCGTTGGCCAAACGGCCCCTTATGGCGGTTATGCTCCCTATCCCTATCCTCCCCAAGCTGCGGTACCATCCCAACCTACTGATGGTATAAAAACACCGAACAACACAGCAGCCACTGCACAGGCAGAAGCAAAAACGCCAGTCTCAGCACCGGCACCAGCTTCTGCACCGATCGCCCAGAGCAAAACCGACCCTAGCGATCGCAGCGAAAAAAAGTAGTTAGCCAGGTCCCTCCCTCTCCATCAGCGGCACCTGGCGAAACAAACGCGAACGCTGCGATCAATACAAAGGAATCGGCCACAGCAACAACAACAACAACACCCTCAACTCGGGTCCGCCCCCCTGCTGTCGAGCCCATCTCTCCCGAGACTCGCCGCCAAGATGCTGTTTCCACGAGTTCCCCTGACAGATCCCCCACCCAACAGACCAGGCCAAACAAGCCTCGTTCCAGCGCATCCAGTGCTGAGATGGGCATGGTGCCAGTCTCTAGCGCCAAAGCAAACAACAGCAATGCGAATTCCAGCGAAACCAACACCAAATCTCCAGCGATCGCATCCACAACAGAGCCCAGTGAAGTTCCAGCCCAAGCTCCCCAAAAATCCCTTAGCCCCCAAGCACGCAAAAATCAAAAACTCCAACAGCAACTCGAAAAATCCATCGCTGAAGCCATTCCGATAGGGATAGAGTCTGATTCCCGCAATTTTATTGCTAGCCTCGCTCCTAACAAAAATGGCAAAGCGCTAACCATCACCCTGGATAGTGGCTGGTATCAACTAGAACCTGAACAGCAAGAAGCGATCGCCTCCGTCCTCTGGGACCAACGAGACAGCTTAAAATTTCAGCAGCTCAAACTCCAAGACACCCAAGGCAAAACCATTGCCCGTAACCCCGTGGTCGGAGACCAAATGGTGATTCTGCGCCGTTAATCCGACTAGCCTCTACTGGGTTCACAGGGGCACCTCAGAACTAACTGCAAATTTGGATTTCCCATCCAAGAACATTTTGCTGTGATCGCGGCTCTATCAACTATGACCAAATCAGCGGTCAATGTTTAATAGCCTCCATTGCTAATTTTTAGGCCCTTGACCGCCGATTCACTCTCTAACCCAGAATCAAACGCGGCTATTCCGGCCTATTCGCAAAATCCACTTGGCGATCGCCCCTCCGACAAGCCGACAGGCGATCGCACAGCCCCAGGTAGCATCCTGCTAGTGGACGACAAGGCCTATAGTCTGAAACTTCTATCCACCATCCTGGAGGATAAAGGTTACTGCGTCTGCCAAGCCACCAGCAGTGCCATGGCCCTAGAAGCCGTGCAACAACAGCTCCCTGAGCTGATCATGCTAGACGTAATGATACCGGACATGAATGGCTATGACCTGTGTCAGCAGCTCAAATCTGCTCCCCCAACCCGGGACATACCGGTCATCTTTCTAACGGCCCTGCAAGAAACGAGTGACAAGGTGAGAGCCTTTCAAATGGGAGCAGCAGATTACATCACGAAGCCCTTCCAAACCGATGAAGTCTGCGCCAGGGTAAGTCATCAGCTCGAGATTAGTCGCTTGCAACGCCAGCTCGCCCAGCGCAACCAACATCTTCGCCAAGAGCAAGCTCGCACTAAGGCTCTCCTCCACAATCTTTTGCCTGCCCCCATCGCCGATCGCCTCACCCATACTCCCCTGGACGCTAGCCTTACCAGCCATGTCGTCGCAGATTTTTTTGAGTCGACCACAATTCTATTTGCCGACATCGCCAACTTCACCACCTTAGCCAGCTGTGCCCCTCCCCAAGTCCTAGTAAACCTGCTCAACCAAATCTTTTCTTGCTTTGACCAACTGGCCGAAGCCTACGGTCTGGAGAAAATCAAAACCATTGGTGATGCTTACATGGTGGCTGGGGGCATTCCAGAATTTCGGCCTGACCACAGCGAAGCCATCGCCCATATGGCCTTAGCGATGCAAACTAGCATGGAACAATTCACCACCCCCGATGGAGAGCCGTTGCAATTACGCATCGGCATTCATCGCGGTCCCGTGATAGGCGGGGTCATTGGCCTCAAGCGCCTATCCTACGACCTTTGGGGAGATACAGTGAATGTCGCCAGCCGCATGGAACTATACGGCGAACCGGGAAAGATCCAGGTAAGTGATGCAGTGTATCAAGTTATAACCGGCAAATTTCAGCTTATTTCCCGTGGAGCCATTCCAGTCAAAGGCAAGGGTGAAATGGAGACTTACTGGCTCGAAGCCAGCCTCCCATCGGCTCCACTTGCCCAGTGAGCTCAGAATATTTGGCCCAAAATAGAAGCTATAGCTATAGGTCTCACTACGGAAATTGTATTCTGGGGAAACTCGCCCAAAACTCAGGAGAGAATCATCAAAGACCTAAAGCAGCCTCTGTATTCGTCCGTAGGCCATGTTTCTAGGCGATTCAGGAAGACATTTGCTACCGAGAAGACTCACAGGAAAAAGCAGGCTACATATATTTGACCGTCAAAGAAAGACTCTGGGTCACTCCGCTAGATCAACGATTTAAATCACTCAGTTTTGGGGCTTGAAGTCCAGCCAAAAACCGCAGGCTAAAATCCGTAAAACTAGCTAGATCACAGATTTCAAGGTCTTAGCGCTAGCAATAAAGACAGGTATTCAAGTTACGTATAAGCTCACCTGTAAAAAGAGTTTTGTCCATGGCAAGCTAATAGAGACTCTTGCCTTTCTCAGGTCAACTTCAATGACCACCACCCAAAACATCAGCGGAGCAGGAGAAGAAGACATTGGGGGACTTTTAATTCCTCAATCTCGGAGTATTCAAGCCAAAGATATTTCGCTCTTTTTGCTGCGTATTTTGTTGTTTATTGCAGGTCTAAATCTTGCAATTTGGGGGAGCCGCTTAGCGCTGACTCGTATCCATTCGGTTGTTGCAACAGAAGCCTTTATCAATGGCAAAATCGTGACCTTAACTTCTCCCATTGAAGGGCAGGTCATGATGCTCGACGAACTCCGTTCAGGGCAACCCATAGAGATGGCCACCGCCTTAGCACAAATCATTAATCCAGACCTAGATCCTTGGCTCCGAGATGCAACCTATGAAATGGCGGTGGAGCGATCGCGTCTCGACAATTTAACCCAGCAGCTCGGCCAGCAAAACCGTAACATTGCCCCCTCCAGGGCATACCACGACTATCAATCTCAACAGCTGCAATACCAGTCCAGCATCCAGCTCGCCAGTCAAGGCGTCCGTCAAGCCCAGATTCGTCTCCAAACAGCCAGGGAAGAAGCGGCCCTAGCTAGAATCAGCTTTGAACGCCTATTGCCCCTGGCAGAACAAGGAGCTATTCCCCTCCAGCAAGTAGAGGAAACTTCTCAAAACTGGACCATTAGCCAACAGGCCGTGCAGCAAGCCGAAATTGAAGTGGAAAATAAGCGCATTGAACTAAACAGCATTCAGCAACAGGCCATTCAACTCCTGCCCCCCTATCCCAGCGTGAGCCAGGAGCAGCTAGCGGTGCAGGACATCCAGCGACAGATCAATGAAACCCACGATCGCATCGCTGCCAGGGAAGCCGCGATCTCCCAGGCCAAGATTGATCCCAAACACCAAGACCATCCCCTCAAACCTCCTTTTCCCGGTGTCATCTGGGAAGTCCTGGTGGGGCCAGAAGAGCAGGTCACGACAGGTCAGCCAATGGTGCGCTTGCTCAACTGTGAGCAGCTATGGGTAGATGCCTTCGTCAGCGTGGATGACCTACCCCGCGTGAACTTAGGCAGCACCGCCAAAATCAAACTCTACAATGGCGAATTGGAATTGAGCGGCAAGGTAGCCACGGTGCGATCGCGCCTCACAGGCGTCCAAGACCTAGGCCAGGACAGCGCCATCAATCCGCCCAACTTGACCGAGAAGCAAGTCGCCCAGTTACGCATCGAACTCAACGAGCCTGAACAACTCACTTCTGCGGTAGATAGTGCCGCCGCCTTTTGTAACGTGGGACAAATTGCCCAAGTAGAAATATTGGTCAAATCCTAGGGAAATACAACCCTGCCCAACTAAGACCTGCACCCTCAGAATATTTGGGGTGAAGTAATTGAAATGTAGTCTTAGATTCCGTGCAGGAGCCAAAGTAAAGGCCCAGACACACCATGTCCAAGCCTTGACTACTGAGAAAGTGCCACCCCGATTCAACTCAATCAAAAATCCGGGCTATGGTCTGAATCGAAGCAGAGACCATTTTTCCAATCGCGATACTTACCGGTGCAGTCTTTTTCTGCCTCAATCCAAGGTAGAGCAGTGGGGTGAGATTGCTCGGCTGAAACCGAAGGTGTCAAGGAACTAGCCAGGTAGAAGCCGTTATACAATGTCACAGCCAAGCTAGACAGCAAGAGCAGCAAGAACATAGTATTAGCAGGTGTCCAGAGGCGAAAGCCATCGTTGAGGCGACGTGCTTTAGAACGACGCTCAGGCCCAGCCAGAAAGACTAGATAGAAACGCTTAAAAGGTATGGGAATGGACAAACGAATGTCTAACTTATGACGCTCAGGGTTGACCATTGCAGAGCGGAGTGCTTCTAGCTGAGCATCAGTGAAGCTTTCGACCACACTCCCAGGCATGCGGTTGAGCAAGCGACTGAGAAACGGGTCAAAACGAATCGCACGGGAAGACGAGTCAGAGGTCATTGCAAAGAGCCAAAAGATTTTGGCAGGTGGCGTGGGGTTGCCTAGGGGGACTGTCCAACAAGAGCGCTGGGGGGGCTTGAGGTATTGTGATCTTAAGGGCTGAGTTGGGGCGATCGCCTCGCAACAAGTGCTAGAGCTGCGCCGATTGCTGCAGGTGATGTAACGGAACAACCGACTCGGGATTTTCCCTAGGTTTCAATCTGAAAAGTTAGTCATTTTCACTCGAAAAAGCAGACCAGACGATCTCCCTCCCATTCCCCAGATAACCTGCTCAGGACTCACCACGATTTTTTCCAGCCATAGACTTGCTCTAAGAGGAGTTTTTAACGCAGGCTTACGGATAGAAAAATTGCGGAGTCTAGAACCGCTCATGGGGAGAAATCGTGATGAGATGAGCTCAATCTCCCCAAAGCACAGTGGCAGTCAAACGAGAATTTATTTCACCTCAGAAGAAGATCTGGCAAAGTGACAAATATTTGGCTCTTTTTTTAAGAGGAAGTGAACATAAAATATTCAACCATATAAATTCGTACTGTACAAAAATTTAATCAAGACAAGAAAAATAAAAAACGGCCATTTACACCGAAGCATATTTAACGCAACAAAAGACAAGAAAAATTCCAAGCATCTTCGAATTTATAGCATTGAAAAATAAATTTCCAACAAGAATTAATCTATAAAATAACTTAAAAAAGCATACAACAAAGCCATTTTGCTGATAGATGCAGATTAAAACTAGCCGATATTCTAGTTTTTTTCTAGGCAGTAAGACGGATCAAAAAAAATTGCTTAACTCAAATTTATCTGATCAATTTCTATTTTATTTCGGATTTTTTGATGACGAACTTGAATCTATATTTGTGGACAAACTTGATCGCCACAGTTTGCCTCCAATCACCTGCTCACAATCTCAACTTCTAGTCCAGTTGCTTCCCTTTCTTTGGCCTGTTCGACTTCCTATTACGAGCAATCCAGATGACTCAGTCCAGTCCACTCACCCAATGGGGCTTACCGCTTCTGGGAAGTATCGTTGGCAGCGTTACGCTGTTTGCGATCGCTCCCCAGGCCCAAGCCGCCAGCTTCAACTACAGCGACTTCTCCCAACCCACAACTATCGACCTGGTCGGTGACGTAAAGACCGATCAGGCATCGCTCCGCCTTACCGAAGCGGGGCAGGAGTTTCATGCCGCTGCCGCATGGCATGACGAAAGTCAGGACATTACTGACGGTTTTGAGACGACCTTTCAGTTTCAGATTTCTAATTTGCGGGCCGCCGATGATCTTTACCATGCGCCATACGCCAAACAGGGGGTCAGTGTCGTAGACCAAAACGGCGAAATTGGGGGTGATGGTTTTGCGTTTGTGATTCGCAATAAGGCGTCCAATGCCGTTGGCTATGCCGGTGGGGGCCAGGGCTATGGCGGCATCGCCAATGCTCTGGCGATCGAATTTGACACCTGGGACAACAGCCGAGACTTTCAAACCTGGGGCAATGGTGTCACCGAAGATTACAACCTAGAAAGCAGCAACCACATCAGCGTGCAAGGGCTCACTGATGGAAGCTACGGCGAGTATCCACGCTACTCCTTGGGTTACACCGATAGCATCATTAACCTGTCCGATGGGAATGTCCATGAGGCAACGGTGCGCTACGAGGGCAATCGTCTGAGCATTTTTCTCAATAGTATTCTGGCCCTGGAGGTGGATGACCTGGACCTAGGCGACATCGTCGGAGCTGATGAAGCGGTGTTGGGCTTTACCTCGGGCACGGGTGCAGCTTGGCAGAGCAACGAAATCCTCGACTGGTCCTATGGGGGGCTAGAAGCTCGTGAGAGCAGAACAGTAGCGACCCAAGCAGTACCAGAACCGAGTGGCTTGGTCGCATTTTTAGGTCTTGCTGGGGCAGTCGCTTGGCAGCGGCGGCGGTTGGGAAAGGGGGCTGAAGCGATCGCTTAGGTCAACAGCCGACCTCATCCCCTAACCCCTTCTCCTAAGGGAAAAGGGGGACCGAACCCAAAAGACAGGCGGCTTCGGCGGCGGCTGTCGCTCCCCTCTCCCTTAGAAGAGAGGCTGGGGGTGAGGTCAACCAACATCTACCAAATAATCAAAGTCAGAGCATCGACCCAGTCAGGTCATCTACCACCCCGCCCACCATGCGCTTCAGTTCCTGGAAATTCTTCTTTCTTGCCCTAGTCAGTAGCTTCGTTGTCTGCGATGTCGTTTTACTGAGCCAAAACCTCAGCGGCATCGTCACCAAGGCAGATGCCCTAACACCATTGCTGATGGTGTTAGCCCTGGGGCTGATGGCGCGGGCTGTGTTTCCCGATCGCCCTCCAGTGTGGCTCAAGTTAATCCTGAGCTTGGGAGCAGCCGCGATGAATGGTCGCTACCTCTGGTGGCGCATGACCGAAACATTGGTGCTGGATTGGTATAGCGGTCCCTTGAGTGTGTTGCTGGTGACGATGGAAGCGATCGCCGTGCTCAACACGCTGATCATCATTTCCCAAACCGTTAACCAAACCGACCACAGCCCCAAGGCCGACAAGCTATCCGGCCTCATCCGCAGTGGAATGTACCAGCCCACTGTGGACATTTTTATTCCCACCTACGACGAACCCGCCAGCGTTCTCCAGCGCACCATGATTGGGGCCATGGCCATGAGCTATCCCAAGAAAACGGTGTGGCTTTTGGACGATGGTGAACGCCCCGAAATGGAAGTGCTGGCAACAGAACTGGGCGTGCGCTACTTGACACGAACGGAGCACAGCCATGCCAAGGCAGGCAACCTCAACAATGGCTTCAAACATAGCAGCGGCGAAATCATCATCACCTTCGATGCTGACTTCGTTCCCCTCAACAATTTCATTGAGCGCGCCCTAGGTTTCTTCACAGATCCCAAGCTGGCGATGATTGTCACGCCGCAAAATTTCTATAATCCTGACCCACCGGAGCTGAACCTGGGGGGTCGTATCTTGCCCCATGAGCAAACGGTGTTTTACAGCATCCTCCAGGCGGGACGGGACAGCAGTAACAGCGTCATTTGCACGGGCACATCGATTCTGTTTCGTCGCAGCTGTATCGATGAGCTGGGTGGCTTTCCCACGGACACCATCGTGGAGGACTGGGTGACCGGTATGTCACTCCAGGCCAAGGGCTACAAGACCATGTACCTGAATGAAATGCTCAGCGTGGGGGCTGCGCCTTACGACCTGGGGGCTTATCTGGTTCAACGCATCCGCTGGGCGGAGGGCACACTCAAAACGGCCTTTAGCAAATACTGCCCGCTATTCACCCCTGGCTTTAGCCTAATCCAGCGCATCAACCATATGTCCGGCGTGCTCTACTGGGTTGATCAGGCAACTCAGAGCTTCGCCTATGTGGCACCAGTGCTGTATTTGTTCTTCGGCATGCGGGCCATTAGTACCAATATTCCAGACATCCTTTCCTACTGGGCTGCCACCTATGTCTACGGAATGTTCATCGTCTCCTGGGTGACGGGCTGTCGAACCATCGTGGTCTCTTTCACCTACAACATCTTGCAATGTTTCCACCTGCTGCCTGTGGTGGTGAAGACGATTCTGTTCCCCAACAAGAAAGTCAAGTTCAAAACCACACCGAAGGAAGAGGGCGAGGTCAAGACGGATTACAGGCTGATGTCGCCCCTGCTGGTGCTGCTGTTCTTTAACCTGCTGAGCATCTTCGTGACGGTGCTCCAGGTACGTCCCGGCAGCGGGGCGATGGGGTCACAGATCATCAACTTGTTGTGGGCACAATTTAATTTATTAATTCTGGGTTTAGGTATTTTAGCGAGCATGGCTTCGAAGAGCGATCGCCGTTCCAGCCCTCGTGTTCAAAGAGCCGAGCGCTGCTACGTCCACATTGGCAGTCCTGAGCAGCCCAACAACAACCATCGCACCTACGCCTCAGAGCTATTAGATATCTCTGAATCCGGTGCAGCCATTCGCCTGCCCGCCAGCATCCATGTTTTCCCCAATGAGGAACTGTACTTCTCTGTCCCTGATGAGGACTTTTTCATTCACCTGAAACTGAAGCGAGACAGTGATGATAATCGCATTATGGTGGCTTTCGACAATCCGACTCGCCAAGAGGAGCTGTCTTTAGTTCGCTTTGTCTACACCCGGCCCCACCGCTGGAAGCGTCCCCAGGTGGCCAATGAGTTTCAGGCTTTTCAAGCTATTTTTATCAGCCTGCTAGAGATGCGGCCTTTCCGCCCTAGAAGTGCAGTGTAAAGAAATGAAATCCTAGGGTATTCTATGGACAGAGTATTTTGCCAACCACCTCAGCCCATCTGCCTCGAATGCTAGCTGTTGCTTCAACGTCTAGCGATTCCCCATGGCATTTAAGACTTTTCTCCGCCGGGCCGCCACACTAGGCCATCTACTTTTATTAAGCCGCGCAATTGTGTTGTGCAGTGCCAGTCTATTGTTCGCATCTAGTACCAGTCTGGCTGCTCCCCAACCAGGCGCATTTCCAAGCCAGGGGGATTTCAGCCGGAGGCCAAGCATAACAGCCAAGAAGATCTTAGTTTTGGATCTGAAGCCCGCCCAATCCCTCGACCTCAAGGAATCCGATGGTGAGCCGCTGTACCGAGGACTCGAAGCGATCGCCGGGGTCAGTCGCGCCGTACTCCATGAGCTATCGCGCGATCGCCAATTCACAGTACTAGGCCGAGACCAACTGGGCACGGATCCCAGCATTGCCCTCACCATGGCAGAGGCGATCGAACTGGGGCGACGTGTTGGAGCCGATGCTATTTTGGGCGGCACGCTAGAACAGTTCACGGTGGATGAAGCGGTGCGCAGCGGTGGACGCTTTCGGGATTTTGACACCAGTGGGACTCAGTTAACGGCGGAGGTAGTGCTGTCCACTTACTTGGTGAGTACGCGAGACGGAAGGATTTTGGAGACGATGGTGGGGGAGGGCAAGGTGCGGCGCACCCACAGTGGCAAGTGGAGTTCGGGGAGTTTGGATGGGGCAGCGCGCGATCGCTATCGTCCCATTCTCAATCAAGCCACCGAAAAAGCCGTCGCCCAGGCCATGGCAAATCTCAGCGCCCAGGCCAGTAGTATCCCTAGCCTGGAAAACAAGAGCCAAGAACGGCCTCGGCTAGTCATGTTGGATTTTCAGATCGCGGGCAGACAGGACTATGACCGCAATGGATTAAGCAGTTTCCTCAACCGCAGGGAACAGGATAGTCAGCGGCGAAGCATCAGCCAGATGTTGGTGAACCAACTGATTGAGACGGATCAGTTCACGGTGGTTTACAGCAGTCCCAAGGGCTGGACTGCGGAGGGTGAAGTAAATATGGCAGAGGCGATCGAAATTGGGCGTCAATTAGGGGGAGATCTGGTCGTTACTGGAGAGATTGTGGGACTGAGACAAAGCTTAGAAGCTCAGCCCAGTCGCCTTCCGGCAGTGCCAGTCGATACTTTAGGCAATGACTCACCAGCAGTGAGCGGGGAGCTGAACCTAGCAGAGCGAGATGCGCTGGCGGCTCCTCTGTCGGTGGAGGCCTATATGACTGGAGTAGCGGATTCACCGGAGGGAAGGATTCAGGTTTCAATCCAGGTGAATAGTTTTGTGATTGATACGCGCAATGGGCAGTTGATCGAGCGGTTGCAAATGGAAGGGAAAGCGGAGGAGATTCTTCCAGCCGGGTTATCAGTATCCCTGCGGGAGCGGCTCTATGAGGGATTGTTGGAGGAGGCGGCGGCGGATGCAATTGGACAGACTGCCTTGGCGATCGCCGAAGCTCAGCGATTTTAGTAATTGAGTCAGTCATTTCGCAGGAGCGCTAGCCCCGCTGCTCCCCCCATAGTCGTCAAGTTTTATAGCAACTTAGCCGTATTGTTCAGTACAAACAGGCTAATTCTCGCGAAATAGCGGATCATGTGAAACATGAACGCAACTTTAGTGCCCCCAGCAATCCAACCTCAGATCATCATCCATGGCCTCGATCGCATCGGCCATCGCATCTTCAAGGTTTTAGAAGAACAGGGCATCCCCGTCATTGGCGTCAGCGAAGCTCCCCTTCAGCCCCAGCCCAGCCACAACAATGACCCCCAGCAGGCCCCCGAGAATATTGTCATTGGGAATCTCAGAGACGAGAACACCCTCATCCGGGCGGGCATCCGCGAAGCCCAAACCCTACTGCTCACCTGCAACGACGACGCCCTCAACCTCGCCGTCTTGACCCAGGCCCGGTTGCTTAACCCCCGCATTCGCATCATCAACCGACTCTTCAATGCAGAACTGGGCGAGCGCTTGGATCAAACGCTCCCCAACCATATTTCCATGAGCGTCTCCGCCTTGGTGTCGCCCATCTTCGCCTTTGCCGCCATGCAAAAGCCCGTGATTGGGCAACTCAACCTGTTTGGCAAAGTGTGGCCCGTCACTGCCGTGGAAATCACCGCCGATCATCCCTGGCACCAACGCAGCCTCGCTGACTTGTGGGAAAACCCCAACCGCATGCTGCTGACCTATGAGCCCTCCAGTGAGTCATCTAGTGAACCATTTGACAGCGATCCCCAGAATGGTGATGGTGATTTAGTCAGTGCGGTACAGTCAGAGCAAAGGCTAGCCGTGGGCGATCGCCTCATCATCGCCGAGCTACCCCAGCGCCGCCTGATCAAGCGCTCCATCGGCCATCGTCTCCGCACCTATTGGCGGGGGTTTCGCCAAGTCACCCACTTCAGCCGCGCCATGATGCTGGTGTTGCTAGCCCTGCTCACCACCATCGCCATTGCCGTCACCACCTACGTCAGCAATAGCCAGGGTACCTCCCTCGTCGATGCCCTCTACTTTTCAGTGGGCATGATTACCGGCGCGGGCGGACAAGAAGCCGTAGCCGAAAATGCCACCGGTCTGATTAAAGTCTTCACCGCCGTAATGATGCTGGTGGGCGCAGGCGTCATTGGCGTTTGCTATGCCCTACTCAATGACTTCATCCTCGGCACTCACCTTCAGCAGATTTGGACCAACACCCAAGTTCCCCACAGTGGCCACCGCATTGTCTGTGGCTTGGGCGGCGTGGGCTATCGCACCCTGGAGCAGCTCACCGGCTTGGGCGAAGACGTTGTTGCCCTGGAAAGCGATCGCCAAAACCGCTTCCTCCGAGCTGCCCGCACCCAGAACATTCCCGTCCTAGTAGGTGATGCAACTGTGGCGGAAATTCTGCGCATGGCTAATGTGGAAAAAGCAGCGGCTCTCCTCGCCGTCACTAGCGATGACACCATCAACTTGGAAATCGCCATCACCGCCAAAAGCATGGCCCCTCGCCTTCCCGTTGTAGTGCGCATCCACGATGCCAAATTTGCCCAACAGATCCAGCAGGTCTTCGAGTTTGACATGGTCATGAGCCCAACGGAGCTCACTGCCCCAGCCTTTGCCGCATCGGCCATTGGCGGGCGCATCTTTGGCGACTACAGCGCTCGCAATGGATTGTGGTTGGCGATCGCCACGCTCATCACCCCCAACCATCCCCTGCACAATCGTTCCCTCAAAGAAGCCGCCTCTAGCGAAGCATTTACGCCTCTCTACGCCGAAGTCAACCAGCAGAAATTCCACGGTAAAGCTCTGCTAGACATGACCCTCGCCCATGGCACCATTCTGCATTTGATGATGCCTGCCCAGCGCTGGGAGCAGCTCTGGCATCGCCGCAACCTGGAGGAAGCCATGGCTTAGGGATGCCCCAACAATAGAACATCCCAACCCCAGTCTAATAGCGCTTGAAATAACTCCCCGAAATGCCTGGGGATGAATCCCCAGACTCAGAGCGAAAGCCCACTAAAGTGGGCTGAAATCCAGTCATTTAGGGCTGTTTAGTCAGTTTGAACGGACTTGAGCTTTTAGCTGTGAACTTTAGCTCACAGCGGCCAGACGAAGCCACGCTTCGGATGCTTTAGTCCCTTAGGAAGCAGGTGCTTCGGTCAAAGCTCCAATCAAGCCAATAAGCGAAGCATTATAATCAATCGCATATTCGTTGGTCGCATAGGAAGTGTCATCATCTAGATAGCTCAGCAGGCCCAAGCCCTTAGGCGCGACGTTATCTTGAGCAGCATCATTCGGTCCCCCGACAAGCAAGCCAGGGATATGCAAATTCTTGGCTCGGGCAAACAGATGATTCACTCGCTTGACCGGGCGATCGCCCACTCCGGAAACGAAGCTCAGATTAAAGGGGTTACGACCAAAGAGGAAATCTAGCTGGGCGATCGCTCCATCTCGATATTGCTCATCCCCCGTCAATTGGTAAGCCAATGCCAAGGTAATCCCCTCCTCCGCCGTCATCTTATTTGAGCCCCACACAAAGCGCTGGTTAGCCAGGTCATAGCCATGCCTTGCCACATCCCGCAGCAGTTGATCCGCCCGTGCCAGCACCTGCTCACGAATGCGCTGGCGTAGCATCTCGCTAGTGGGGCGACGCTTTTCCTGAAGGTAGTTGATCAAAGCCAGGTTCGTTGGATCTTTCCACTCAAACAAACTGTAGCTGACTTGATCAAAATGCTGTTCGAGATAGCGTTCGAAGGTTACATGGCCCGTAGTGAGATAAAGCTCTGCGGCGGCCCAAATGCGATCGTCCACATCCACGGTAAGGGCAAGCTCCTGATCCGTCTCCGAAGAGAGGTACTGACCGGAGCCACTATCGTCTCCCTCCATCCAGTCCACCCGCATCGCTGTGTCACCTTGCAAAAAGTCCCAAGCCTTTAAGGCAGCGACTTGATATTGCTGAGCCAACTGGGGCTGCCAAGGCTCATAAATCCGCGCAGCCTGGGCTAGGGTTGCCGCAAACTTAGCTGTCTCCGGGGTAGAAATGCCATAGACAAAGCGAGGTTGATCATCTTCAAAGGGTCCTTTATCGTGGGGCCAGCTATCCCCAGAGAGCTTGCGATAGACTGCCCCATCCTCTCGCTGCATACGCAACAACCAATCTAGCCCTACCTGCATTTCATCCAAGATATCGGGCTCGCCACTGCCACTCTCTGGGATGGAGAGTTGTCCATCGGCGAAGCGCTGGGGCTGCTGCTCATAGAGGCTCAGCAAGCGGCCAATGGTCACTGTTGTTGTTGCAACGTATTTACCATAATCTCCAGCATCATGCCAGCCCCCGGTTCCATTGATCGCGCTTCCCTTTTCTAATGTCTTGCCCCGACGATCCACAGTCCCATGGCTGAGTTTATTATTGTGAGCCAGTAGGCCATCGTGGATGTGGCAGGGCGGGTGGTAAAGCCCCGTAATCGGATCATCCACTGCTACGCCGCAGCGCTGCAAATAGAATGATCGCAACAACGTCACCAAAGGCTTTTCATACAGTTCATCTGCCACCTGAAACGGCGCAGATCGTAACGTCCCGTAGCGCAGCTGATAATGTCCCGGCTCACTCACATCACTAAAGTCCAAGGGTTGCAAAAAGGACTTACTCTCAAAATCATAACGAGGGCTCAGCGGCATCCAGGTTGCCACAGTCCGATCGGTATCTAGGGAAACCAACTCTACAGTTTGTCCCGCTTTGGCATCACCATTCACCAACAGCGCTCGCTTCGGCCAATCCGGCAAATAGCCCACCTGATTGACGACGATCGCCGCTGTTCGATCAGCAGCCTTAGCATCAACCTCTTCGCCCAGCCCCCCCAGCCCCGGCAGCAAAATAGCCCCAGCCAACAGCACCGAGAGGAAGCCAGAGCGGAAGCGAAGTCGAGAACGAAACCAGCGAGAAATAGAAGAGGTCATGGCAATCGAAAGAAAGGCAAGAGAGGAAACAAGAGCAAAGGCAAGGCAGACCTCCTCGCCCTCAAAATAAGTTTGGGTGCGCTCCCTCTGGGCAAGGGGAATATGGGATTAATGGTGAGCAGCAAAGGTGTAGGGATTCAGACATAGACCGGAGTAACTCACGGCAACACCTCAAACTCAAACTGGTTCTGGCTGAGCAGCTTGCCCTGGCGATCGCGCAGTTCCATCGCCAGCAGGTAATTCCCTGGTGCATCCAAGCGATCGCGAAACTGTCCGACAACGCCACCTGCATTGGCCGCTAGGTCAAACGCCTGACCAAAGGCATGGAGTGACCTCCCTTCCTGTTGCACAGTCAACCGTAGCTGAACTCCTGAAAAATCCTGGTGCAAATCATTAATACCCCAGAGATCCAGGAGCACCTCATCGCCCGCAGCCCAGCGGGTTTGTCCCACAGATTGCTCGTCAGTTTTAGCTGCGATCGCACTAATCAACACCGGCTGGTAAGCCAACCGCAGGGCTTCATAGCCCGGCTTAAGATTGCGCCCATGGTCCACCACCCCCCAATTAATCGAAGGCCAGTTCTCCACAAACATGAACTGAAAAATCGCCGAGACTGGCTGAAAACGCTGCCGACGATAGGCCTCCGCCGCTCGCTGAGTCAATTCTGCTTGGTAGGTTTGACTGTTCGCAATGAATTCCTGGATATTGCTGCCTTGTTCAACCTTGGCAATCTCAAAAGTCTCCTTCTGCTGGAAGTTATGAAAGTCCCAGGCCGCCCAATCCGCATCGCTATCTGGCCAAAGCTGCTCTGGGGTGAACATAGAGCGCAAGGTGGGCAATCCCGGCAGAGCCTGGGCTCCAAACTCTGTAATCAACGCTTCTTTCGTAGCCTCATCATAGGCCTCCGGCTCCAGGGAATACCAGCCCCACCAAGGATGCTCACTGGTCAGGCTAGCCAAATGCAACCATCGACTGGGGTCTCGCCCAAGCAGATGGTTATACAAGTCTTGATCCAGTTGCTTGTTCTGTTTCGGATCGTAGCTCTCGTATTTGTATTTCATCCAGTCCGCATCCCAGGGCGGCTCATTATGCAGGCTCCAAGCCATTATCGAAGCATGATTATGCAACAGGTCCTGCATATCCTCGGCCTGGCGCTTCGCCTCGGCCAGAAACTCCGGCGTGTCTTCGTAGCCCCACTGAAGCGGAAAGTCTTGCCAGATGAGGATACCCTGGCGATCGCCCTGGCGATAAAACTCTCGCCCCGTAACATGGGCATGGACCCGCACCGCATTCACATTGGCGCGGCGAATCAAGTCCATATCCTGCTTAAAGCGAGCCGGGGTCATCTCACTCAGCCATTGGCTACCGATGTAGTTGGTCCCTCGAATGAAAATCTTGCGGCCATTGAGGTACCAAGCCATATCTTCAGCGCGGCGTTCGATCGTGCGAAAGCCAAACACATCACTGGCCTGATCGAGCAATGGCAATTCAGTCCCAGCCGCTGCTTGTCCATCGAAACTGTGAACCCGCACATCAAGGCGATAGAGGTGGGGATTACCTTGATCCCAGGTCCACCAGAGTTTGGGACTGGGGTGAGTCAGCTTGAGGTGAATCTTGGCACCACCGGGGGGAATGCGGTGGCGAGTAATTCGCTCGGGTTGGGCCGCTTCGCGGAAGTTTTCGGGCAAAAGCTGGGCAGTGAGATTGACGACCTGGGTGCGCTCGCTACCATTGCTCACCTCCAGTACCACCGCTGCCTCACCGGAACCATCGGGCTTGAGAACAGGCGTAACCTTAAGCTGGTCCACCATCACCGTATCCGCAGTCTGCAACGAAACCGGAGCCCAAATGCCCCCCGTATTCTGCTCCTGCCCGCGATCGCTCCAGGCCCCCCCCGGACGAGTATCGTGGTGACTCAGCACCCCTTTAATCAGCCGCTTACGCAGTGACCAATCTGCCCCTTCAGTTTCGCGGGGGCTATTAACCCGCACCAGTAGCTCATTGGGGCCAGCGGGATTAATCATCTCGGCTAGGTCAAACCCAAAGGGCTGAAAATAGCCTTCATGGAAGCCGAGATATTGACCGTTCAGCCAAACATCTGCAGCATAATCTACGCCCTCAAACTGCAGCTTCAACAGCGAGGAAGCTGAAGCGGAATTGAGCTTCGAGCTCAGCTCCCCTGGCAGGGTAAAGCGGCGACAGTACCAAGCGACCCCGTGAATATCTTGGCCCTGTAAGAACCAGTTCGCTGGCACTTGCATCGACTGCCAGGTATCTGTCGTCGGCCCCTCAGCGGCCTGGCGACTCCCTTGGTGCTGAAGTTGCTGCATCAACCCATTCCAGGATTGGGGAGCGGGCTTCAGTTGGGTCGTGCCCTGGGGGTCTGGGCGAAAGAACCAATCACCATTGAGAGATAGGCGACCATCCGCTCGTAGCGACAATCTCGAGGCCGGTGCCTGGGGACAGGCCTGATGCGGGATCTGCTCTTCCATTTCCCTCGTCAAAGCCGGAGCGGGGCTCATCACCACCGTCACAGCCCCCAGCAGCAGGGCAGCGAACCGAGGGGAGTGCAATAGACGGGAGAACAGCAACCAAGAAAACGAAGACATAATCACAGGGAAAATTAGGCGTAGCGTTGTTCAAACTCAGCTCGGTTAGAAAAGACTTCAAACACCTGTTCGAGGCCGGTGAGCTGGAGCATCATGCGAATGCGGTCATTGATAGAGCAAAGCGCCAGTTTCCCGCCTGCGGAACGAGCCAGCTTCAGCGACATGATGAGGGTGCTGATACCTGAGCTATCTAGGGATGTCACTTGGCGGCAGTCAAGGAGAATGCGGCCCGCACCATGGGCCAAGGACTCTTTAACAATTTGCCGGATAGTGTCGCTATTGGAAGCATCGATGCGGCCAAAGAGTTCAACGATTTCAACCTGAGTTTGAGTTGCCATGGGAAGGAATGAATTAGTCTGTATTTGAGTACAGAATTAGATACATTCTCTCAGCTTGATTTACGGACTAAAACAAACTTTTCTGAGCTGAAATTCAATTCATTACTCAGAAGTCTTTGGTTGCCAAAAGGATGCTCCAATAACAGACCACAATAACGTGATGTTATAGCCAGACCAGATAACATTAATGGCATAGGCCATCGGATCTGAATAGGCACCTTGATAGTACTGATACAGCCCCCAGCCCATACCGAGAAGGCTTAGGACCAACACCAGTATTTGCCCCTGCACAAGATGGAGAAAAACCCCCTTCTTACGGTACTTTGGCGTTACCTGGAAGCTTAGAGAAGCATTGAGAAAGACCGTGCTAACAGACTTAATAAACAGCGGGAATAGCGCGATCGCATATTGTTCAGATCGCCACAGCTCCTTCGCTGGGATGCCCCAGGCGACCGACAAAAATGTCAGTCGATTAATGATATACGTAGGTACAAAATGCAATGCAAAAGCAATCCCCATTGACTTCACGGGGACAATCCCAGTAAAGAAGTAAATAATGGGACAAATCAAATAAACCAACGTAGCAAATCCGGAGAAGTAGCTATACATCGTTCCGAAATATTGCAGACGCTGAATCAGTGATAATCCCTGCTTCGTCAGGGGGTTTTCCTGGGTTAATACCTGGATCGTGCCCTGGGCCCAACGCAATCGTTGCTTAAGGGTGGCATCCAGGTCATCCGGTGCCAGACCATGGGCTAGAACTTCATTGTGGTAAACCGACTGCCAACCCGCCGCATGGAGGCGCATGGCAGTGTTCATATCCTCCGTAATACTGGAGATGGACATCCCCCCCACCAGCTCAAACTCATCTAGCAGGTCATCATCCTCTGCGAGCAGACTGGAGAAGTTACGCAAACCCACGCTGACCACAGCCTCTCGGCGCAGAATTGCATTGGTGCCGGTATAGAAGGCGGAGTCTAAACCATCCTTGCCTTGCTGAATGGGGCCATAGAATAGGTGAGCCTGGTGACCGAAGGGATCATCGGAGGGCAGGTTGGAAAAATCCTGGGGGGTTTGCACGAAGGCAATATTGTTGTCCTCGTAGCGATCAGCAAAGAGTTCGTACTTATAGAAGTAGGGCAGAACTCGCTTGAGAAACTTATTCTCGGGAATGTGGTCGGCATCTAAGGTCAGGATGAATTTACCCGAGGTTTCGCCGGAGAACAGCGCGTAGTTAATATTGCCAGCCTTGGCATGGTGAGGACGGCCCGCAGGCTTGGGGCGTGCAATGTAGCAACAGCGTCCCAGCGCTTGTAGTTCCTTATCCAGCGTTACCATCTGGGCCTGCAAGTCAGCGATTTCATCGGAGAGGTAATCCGAGACCGTCGCCTTACCACCATTAAGAATAACGGTCAGCTCTTTGAGGCTACCCAGCCACTTAGCTTGCATCCGCCCCATGGGACTCATCTGACGTTTGGCATAAAAATTGAGGAAGGTTTCCGCATCGGCAATGCCCGGCTCTAAATTGCGCAACTCTTCAATCCGGCGCACGAGGCGATCGCGGCGATAACGGATCTTCCGAGCAACAATCCGCATCGTCTTTGTATCTAGATCCTCCTGATTCAGACGCTCGGCCATGGCTGCCATATCGGGTGAGGCACCATCGTCGAGAATATAGACCCGCAGCTTACGGTGAATATATTGCATCGCCAAAGCGGCTCGGGCTGTGGCTTCCACCATTTCGGCAGGTTCGTTATAACAAGCAATAAAGACATCGACTGTCGGCCATTGCTCCGCAGGCATACGGGGAAAGAGGCGGTCTAGGGAACGAACCTGTCGCTCAATGGGTCGCCATAGTCCCACCATAAATAGCACCCCCCCTGTAAAGCTATAGACCTCTGCGAGGAATAAAGGGATCGCAAACCACCAAGCCTCTAAGTTGATCGAATAGACCATGCGCCATTCGATATACCAAAGCCCCAGCAAAATATTAATGATGGCCAGGTAGCGAAAGAGAAGGGTGCGCTTGCGCAGTTGCGATCGCGTATTGCCAAAAAAGGTTGGTTGATTTTCGAGAACGGTAGAGGGGCTCATCATGGCTTAGGAAGATAGCAGGTAGAAGAAGCATCACAGGGGCGAACATCACACCAAAATGTGCAGCTACCCCTGAGCAAAATTAAGGCTGGGCTGTCTCGGGAGTAATCTCGGGAGCTGTTTCCTCAGCGGATACCTCGGACGCGGAGTCATCCTCAGCGATCGCCGTTGCAGTCAACTCATCGTCGTTTAAGACACCTGCCAATAGAGGTTCTTGACCCCGAGCCTTGTAATACAAAATTTCCAACAGCAACCCATTGGTATTGCCCGTGAGAATTTCATTCACCTCGCCATCAGCTTCATAGCGACCGGCATAAAAACCACCGCCATCCTCAGCCTTGAGATCCTTCACCGCTGCCATCAGTTGCTGAGCATACTCATCTTCTGGAAAGAGGTAGTACCAGCCAAAGGCTGCCTTAGTGCTCAGCGTCCGTAACTCTGGATGGGACTCATTTTCCTCGGTGATCACCGCCCAGGGATTTCCGTTGGCATAGACCGTGCTATAGAGGAAGTGGGGCGCTTGGTCGATGTTGTCTTCGGACACCGCTGTAAGCTGCCCCGTGTTTTGATAGCGCTGCTTCTGAGCCTCAAAGACTTGCTTGGCTTGCTCGGCCAGGGTTTCGTCCCAGCCAAACTCGATCGCATCCAAGATATAAGACTCACTCACCACATAATTATTGGCCTCGCTATCCTCAAAGGAACGGGCATCCACAAGGAACGAAACCCCTTCCACAGTGACATTCTGCGCAGGCTCTAAATTCAATGCCTTCGGTAACTCATAGCCCCACAGGCTATAGCCCCTGGCCGCATATTCTTCATAGCCCAAGCGCCCCTCTTGCACCTGTAAGACCGGATTTTTGCTGAGAGATTTATCTTCCCGAGGGATACCGCCAAAGAGCTGACCATCCACCACAGATCGGTCCAACTCCCAGCGAGCAACAATCCCCTCAATCCACGAACGATATTCGGGATGACAGCGACGCACAATATCCAAAGCAGCCAACATGCGACCCAGATCCAGGGCAGACCATCCTAGGCCCTCCTCAGAGAGTTGATTGCCATAATCCACCATGGCCTTGGTTTGAGTGTTGTAGACCTTATTGGGCAAGGCATCTTCAAATAGGGGCAACTCTGCCAAGCTGGCGAGGAATTGATTGAGTTGTAGGTCAAACTCAGCTTGATCAACGAGCCCTAACCAACGTGCTGCATTCAGTGCCGTGAGGTAATTCCCCTGGTCCCAGAGGGTCGCAGAGGGGAAATTATTTGCGGCATTGGTGAGTCCTGTTTCGGGTTGACGATTATTGACAAAGTACTGCCAAGCCACTTGAGCTGTGGCCAATTCTTCAGGAGAAAGTGGGTCAGAGATTGCACTGCAACTTTGGGCGAAGGCGATCGCTTCAGGCGAAGGTCCAGCCTCCTCCTCTACCGTTTCCTCCGGAACGGTCACGGGACGAAAGGTACACATGCTTAAGCCCAAGCTCAACGCCAAGCCGCAGCTCCCCCAGACAATGATACGCAAGGTTTGTTTGAGACGAATAACCATGATCTGAACTCACAAAATAGATAGAAATATCGGTGACTCAAAGAACGTTTCAGCTGGGGAAAAGCATGGCTCAGGCCAGCAGAAAAGATAAAAATTGGCCCACCCCAATCCCACAACCAGCAAAGTTAGGGTGGCCTTCTCTCGCTTGGACTCCTGCAAGAGAGGGAAGCCTCTAAGGCTGTCAAAAGCCTGAGTTGGCCCCCGGTCCCCTTCTCCCTTGCTCCCCCAGCGGGGTCAAAGAAAGGAGAAGGAATTAGGGAACAAGGCTGATTACTCAGCCCATAAAACCGGGGTTAACCCCAAATGACCTGCGCTACCCCCCCCAAAATTCCTTGGGCTTAGGCGCACGCATTTCGATGCTGACTTGGTCACTGTCAGGTAGCCCCTGACCGCTATTGCCCCGGCGCACCTGATGCCACCAGGGAGAATCCAAATCACGATGGGCCTGGATAATAGGCTGACGATCCGTGGCCTTGTGCAATAACGCCTGAAGAATCAGGCTATTAGTGCCGCCGGTAAAACCGAGGACGCGATCGCCATTGCTTTCCTTAAACCCTTCGTAATAGCCCAGGTTGTGGTTATAGAGATCCAAGGTGGCTCGCCACAGCTCCTGGCTATAGGGATGATCTGGATAGAGCGTGTGGTAGGCAAAGGCCACAGCAGTACTCACCACTCGGCCATCGCGAATCGCCTCACCGCTACTGTCCGTTGCCACCCAAGGTTCACCCTCCGCCACCACAGTGCTATGGACTACTCGCGGCGATTGGGGACCGAGAGTTGTGCCCGAGGCACTGAAGATCCCGGTGCGCGCATAGCGCTTAGCCTCCGCGTGGAAAATAGAATCCACCAAACGCTTCATCTGGGGGTCAAAGCCAAACTCCAAGCCGTAGAGAATGAACGGCGTACTGATAGTATTGAGCCGCTCATGCTCCGCCCGGCGCAGTCGCGTTGAACGCTCCACGGGCACGGCTTCTTCATCCACCTTGGCGGTTTTATAATTACCGCCCACAGCGGACTCTGTCACATCAAAGCCCCAGAGCTGGAACCCTCGCGCTGCATATTCCTCATAGCCGAGGATTTGGGCAGGCTTGACGCGAATTTGGCTGCGGCCCTTGGAATCCTCACCCAGGCGAGCATTAGCAATGCGGCCATTACGCACCACTCGCAGGTAGGACCAGTCCAGCAGAGTTTGATCCACAACATCGGTGTATTGGGGATGACAGGTCTTGAGGCTGTGGAGAGCCGAGAGCATCCGCCCCAGATCCAAGCCAGACCAGCCATTGCCGACGGGATCTTCATTACCGCCATAGTCCACAGGAGATAAGCTGCGGGTGTTGTAGGCCCGGTGGGGAAGCTCTCCGGAGAAGAGGTCCAGTTGTCCCAGGGCTCCGAGGAGATGGCGCACCTTCTTATCAAAGGTCTTGCCATCAATCAATTCCAGGGAATAGGCCGCATGGAGTGCGCCCAGGTAGTCGCCCAGGCCCCAGAGGGTGGCACCGTCAAGATCGGCACGATCGCGAACCACCCCCGTGGCAGCCAGATTAGCTTCAAAATATTGCCAAGCCGTTTTCGCATAACGACGATCCGTCACACTCAAAGCCCGTTCTGGAACCGGGCAAGCCGAAGTCCCAATTCGTCGACTGACCGGGGGAATGGGGGCCACGGAGACTAGCGAAGGGGCTTGCAAAGGATCGGGCGAGGAGCTCGGAGGCGGGGGAGCTGCCACAGGAGCAGGTGCAGGTTCCACCGAGATCGCCACAGGCCGATTTTCGGGCACCGTTGCAGCAGGGGGCGCGGGAGCTGGTTCTGGAGCCGGCGCAGGAGCTGGTTCTGGAGCTGGAGCAGGAGCCGGTTCTGGAGCAGGAGCAGGAGCCGGTTCTGGGGCTGGCGCGGGAGCTGGTTCTGGAGACGGTTCTGAAGCTGGCGCAGGAGCCGGTTCTGGAGCCGAGGGCGATTCTGGTGCGGGGGCCGGAGCCGTTGGGGCCTGTTGGTCTGAAGCAGTTTGTACTGCAACAGGAGCAGCTCCATTACCGCTCACCAATGGCTGATTTCCTCTAGCTTTGTAATAGAGAATCTCCATAATCAGGCCATTGGTATTGCCTGTCAGGATGTCATTAATGGGGGGCTCTGGCTCATATAAGCCCGACTCAAACACACCAGCGTAATAACCCCGCTCAGAGTTGGCAATGTCCTTGACCTTATCGAAAACTTTCGCAGCGTATTCCTCCTCGGGATAGACATAGTGCCAGCCAAAGGCCGCTTTAGACGAGACCGTCCGCAGTTCGGGATGCAACTCATTTGTTTCAGTGATCACCGCCCAAGGCACTCCGTTGGAATAGACCGTGCTGTAAAGGAAGTAGGGCGGACCGTTAATGTTGTCCTCGGTCACCGCTGTGAGGATGCCCGTATCCTCAAAGCGCCGCTTTTGGACCTCATAAACCCGGCGGGCATAGTCGGCCTGATCTCCTTCTAGACCAAACTCGATCGCGTCCAAAATATAGGACTCACTCACCACATAGTTATTCGCATTAGTTGTTTGAAAGTCCCGCTGGTCGATGGGAATATCAACGCCATAAATATCAACAAATTCATAGGGCTCATAGGAGATCGCCTTGGGCACCTTATAGCCCCACAGCTCATACCCTCTTGCAGCGTATTCCTCATAGCCCAAGCGGCCTTCCTGCACCAACAACGTACTGTCATCGGGCAGCACCGTTGCACCGTACATCATCTCATCCTTGACCGATAGGTCCACCTGCCAGGAATCCACAATGCCTTTCATCCATTCGCCATATTGAGGATGGCAGATTTCCAAGATGTGAAACGCCGCCAGCATCCGGCCAATATCCAGGGCAGACCAACCAATGCCTCGCGGCAGGGAGTTGTTACCGTAGTCCACCATCTCCCCCGTGGCACTCTGGTACACCTTGTTAGGCAGCTTGCCTTCAAACAGTTCCAGACTACCAAGACCTGCGAGGAAGTTGTTCAACCGTCCATCAAACTCAGACTGCTCAATCAGCCCCATAAACCGAGCAGCGTTGAGGGCCATGAGATAATTCCCCATGTCCCACAACGTTCCCGAGGGATACCCCCCCGCCGAGTTCGTAAACCCGGTATCCGGCTGAGTGTTATCAACAAAATAATTCCAGGCCGACTCGGCATATTTCATCTCCTCCGGCGTGAGGGGATTGATGATGGCCGCACAGGCCGCTGGCCCCGAGTCCTGGGCTTGCACCGGCGATAGCCAGAGCAGTTGTAAAGGCAGTGCCAACAGCGCATGGCAAAACAGACCTGCTGCAAACAGGGCCAAGCGTCGGCACCAACGACGCGAGAGAGAAAGAATCATGGCTGGGACGGGGTTAAAGGAGCAGATTGAAAGACAAGCTGGGCAGCAGCAGGCTCAGTCTTGGCAGTTTGATTAAGCCGCCCAGCCCAGAACTCTAGTCCCACGATGATTAAAACGGCACTCATCAAACCGCCGAAAACAGAGCAAAAGGAGAGTTTAGAGCTAGGAGCTTGGAAGTCGTTATTCTTCATAGGACAGCGAGCCTGGGAAGGAGGGGTATAACCCCATGGCGGTCTGTCGAGGAATCACCTTCAATCTGAATAACAACGGTGTAAATACAAGACAATTCTTGCAGCTCTCCAATGAATCCAGTCGTGCATCTCGACAGCAAGACCATGGTGGTCTGATCAAATTCTGCCCAATATTTAGACGATTTAATTCAAGAATTACCAAATAAATCCGGAACTTTTAGGATTTTATATTTCGAACAATATTTGGCCATTAATCAACCTTATTTCTCACATTTTTACAGGCTAATTTGCGACAGAAATACAGTCAAAATTCTAGGTCAAGCTCCGAAGAAGCACCGACAGAAAATTCAGTATTTCTGCGGAAAAAATCCGAAAAGAAAGAGAGCAAGGCTGCTATTTTTCTTGCTCTTCAATTTCCATTTTCTGCGTGGGAAGGGAGTTTTCAGCTTCAAGACTTGAATTAGGACAACTCAGAAGGCAGGGCATTCAGAGAAATGTTCCAGTGGCACTACTAGAGAGCCATGGGCACGATCTCGGAGTTATCCAGGCTGCTCCTGCGTGAACAACGAAAACTTCCACGCAGGGGAGACTTTATCAACAAAACACCATGAAGAAGTCATCGTGAGGGACACTCCAGCACTCAAGCTGCTCTCTATTAGAGATGCTATCTAAGGGAAAATCTATCACTCCAAGATTCGATTTCTACAAAGTCGAAATTGTTCAAAATCACAGAAAGAAGATATTTTTGCTAGATTAAAGTCAAAGTCATATGAGGCTGACTCATCAGCGATCGCCCATCAGGTTGCCAGCAAAGCAACAAAATCCTGAGATCTAAGCCCCCTTTCCCAAAAGAGAACCGGGATGGTTGAATCATTATGCCGCAGTCACGATCCCCATCTCCAGCTCGGTGGGCATCCCGTCGACAGGCACAGTAGAAACCGACAACGCTCAGCGCTCGGCTTTCTGCTCACTCATAAAAATCAGTCTTTTGTTCTCTATCTCGTCTCAGAGGTTGTTTGAGAAAGGCCTTGAGCCGTAGCTTTCGACCGAACAAAGCCTATTAAAGCCATCAGGACAAGGCCAGACCAACCTTAGTGGAAGTCTCTAATCTGACGCAAGGCCAAATTCTCAAATCACCTCTCATCATGCTGACTCCGCGAGACCCAAACGCCCCCTCCTCTCAAGCCCCCCCATCCCAAACGGTCTCCTCGGCAGCTTCAGCGCAGCGGCCCCTCTCCCATCTCGCGGGAGAACATCTACTCTGTTCGGGCTGGCTATCAACCTGGCGTGACGCCAGCTCTGGGCTATCCAAAGAACTCTGCATTCAATCCATAGATTGTCGAGACTGGGCCACCGGCAAACAGCAACAGGCTCAATTGGACCATTGTTGGATGCGCGTTACCGCGAGATGCTGGAATACACTCCATCGCCTCGGAGCCCTCTATGGTCATCGCACCAGCCGCTTAGACAAAGTACTCTTCGTCGCCCGCCCCGAATATTATCGCCGCGCCAATGGCACTGAAGACTGGGGATTGTATCTCCTCTCTTCCCCACCCACCACCGAAATTCAGGCCAAGGGCGTCTATTCCGAATTTCGCAAATTCAGCAAGCCCCGCGCAACCCTTGCCAATCCAGCACAACAGTTCCAACGCTTCACCATCACCAAACGTCTTTTGGAACTAAAAATTGAAGACTGGCGACTCTACAGTCATCAAAGTCCCGAGCAAGCAGTTTGGGCCTGTAAGCTCGCCAAACGCAATGCAGAGGCCGGACTCCGCCATAAAATCTCAGCAATAGAACTGGCTAAGCGCTCTGCTCAAGTCAATCGCCTCTGCCAACGACGGGCGGACATGATTCTCGACGGCAAAGCAGAAATCTTAGATCTCAATCCTCTAAAGGGTCGCTAGGAGCCATTGCCGACAACTGGAACACCGATGCATGCGTCCCCGATCATCTGCTTTTAGTCCACAAAAAAAGGCCTGCTCCCAGTTACAAAGCTAGAGCAGACCCAAAAAGATGGTTCTCAAATATTTCTCTCATCGATCATGCGAGGCAAATTAGACAAAGCTGAATGCTGGACTCGCCATGCTCTCCAGCTCTACATTCTCCACCAAAGCGATCAATTCCTTCTGCCCGTTATCTAGGAAGAAGATGCCCGTGCCCTGGGAGTTAATGCCCAGCACGTAATCGCTAGCAGCGCCATGCAACTCTAGGCGATCGCCCTTATCAAAGTCAGTAATGACTGCGTAGTCATTCATGCCCTGGGAAAAGACATCACCATCGTTGTAATAAACCTGGGCAGCATCGCCAAGACTAAAGACATCAGCTCCCTGGCCTCCCGTCAGTAGGTCAACTTCACCACGTCCAGCCTGGGCAACACCCACTTCAACGCCGGAAATGCGATCGCGGCCTTTGCCACCATCAATCACATCGTTACCTCGCCCACCCACAAGGATATTGCTTTGGGAGCCGCCCAGTAGGGTGTCATTGCCATCACCACCAAACAAGTCGCCCTTACCGTTCAAGCTCAGGGTGTCATTACCAGCCAAGCCAGAAATAGTGCCATTAGCGCGATGCAAAGTGTCATCTGCGCTACCGCCTTCTAACAAGCCTTTGCGATCTTGATAAACCCGAATGTAGTCAATATCGAAGGTGCTCGTTTCCGGCGTTGTCTCATCGGGCGAGCCTGCCCAGCTCCCCCCCACTGCGAGGTTAGCCAACAGATACATTGATTCCTGAGGAATCTCATCGTGGGTCGTGAAAGTCTTTTGCCCATCCACAAAGAAAGTAATTTTGTTCGCCTTCCACTCCATGCCAAAGGTATGAAAGCCTTGAGAGAAGTCAGTACCGGTATAGGCAGAAGATTCTAAACCATGGCCACCATCATCAGTTTTGTGGTGAACGGTGTGATGAACCGTTGTAGTGTCATTGCCCAGCGCTTCCATGATATCTAGCTCAGGAGGCCACTCACCAGAGGTCGGCAACATCCAAAAAGCAGGCCATAGCCCTTGCCCGGCAGGAATTTTAGCACTGATTTCAATATAGCCATACTGGAAAGCAGCCTTGTCATGGCCGGAAAGCATCCCAGAGGTCCAGTCAAAGCTGGTATCTTTGCCTTGCTCACCTAGCAACCACTGATCTACTCCTTCAAAGGCTTCAATCGGGCTATCAAGTTTTTGAGCCACGATGCTTATGGTGCCGTCGTCATTGAAGACAAATGCATCATCAACGTAGTATTGTTCTTCGTTATTGAATGTATTGGTGCGGCTACCATAATAGTAGGTTGTATTCCAGTCTTCTAAGGAAGTAACGCTCTCAAAGTCTGACTCAAAAGTCAGTTCCATATTCTTATTAGCGCCGATTTTCTTAGCCATTATTTCCCTCTAGAATGAGTTTTGGTGAAGAGCAACAAGTTTGAAGAACAAGAGGAAGCATCAATTACCCAGATCAAAACATCCAGTATTTTGACCAAGCATAAAATCCTCCTCTTGCATCCTTCCATGCCTCTATTAAAGCCAAGATCAAGGCCATAAACGATAGGGAAAACACTTCTCTTAAAACTCAAAAATTTATGTATATTTAGCCCATTTAAAAGGAACAAATACGGATCCCAACAGATTTCTGAAATCAATTAAAATATCTATTTTTTTCAAAAAATCCAATTCTGAGTCTAAAATTTTCATCTTTTTTCGGAATCTCACCCCTCCTTCTGTTTAAGGAGATATTTTTATTTAAAATAGGGAAAATGTGTTTTGACGACTCTAATAAAATCACATCACGTTCTATCTAATCCATCCATTCAACCTAGCTCATTTGACCTTCGGATTACACTAGGTATAGAGCCTCTAATTTCAGCAAGATACGGACATCATCCAAGCCAGAGAGTAGGGAAATCCAGAGATATTCTCAAGCACATAATCCCTCTTTAATTCACAAAGAAGTGGGTTAATCTGGCCCTAAGACACATATAAGCAGAACATCTAGCCTTATGGAAAGAGAGCCAGCTCAGTCCTCCTTGCAATAACGTCAAAGGTATAGAACAGTTACATCTCCTACCGACCGAACAGTTTAAGAAGGAACATCAAGCTATACATCCCCCTTCCACAAAACAAATAATGCCCCAGAAGAAGTCAATAAAAAACCGCCTTGCAAAGTTTGCAAGGCGGCGATTACTCAGGCTATCAAAATCATTCTCTCAACCATGATGGTTAAGGGCAGCGGTCGTAAAGTCGTAAAGGCTTATCCCTTCACATTACGTCTCTTACGTAATGCCGCTGCCATACCTACTGCGAGTAGGCCAGACATTGCAGCGGGTTCAGGAACTCGTTTTAACTGCTTTTCTACTTCAGGTGTAATCGCTGAAATACGGGTGTAATAGGAGAAGTGAGAGAGAGCTTGGGCTTTCCCTTTGCGGTTGGTACTCGTACCCGCAGTATCCCAAGCAATCTCGCTGGGGTCAGTGATACTTCCTGCCTCAAAGAAATAGAGGCTGAAGCCCTTGGCAGACTTGAGGCTCACGGCTAAATCAGTCGTTACCAGGTCAATATCCGCGAAACCAAATGTGCCAGAGGTAGAGCCTAAACCTTCCAGCGTAAGACCTTCAGCATTGTTGGCTCCGCTGCTACTACCATCAAACTTGGCACCAAAATCCCAGTCTTGACTACCAAAGAGGTCATCATTATTGAGGTACTGGGTAGCAATATTATCGGCCCCACCATCAGTCACGTCGTTCTGCCCCCCCCCCAAAGTGTACGAGCCAGAGCAGGCAGTAAAGCTAAAGGAAGCAGCCTTGCAGTCTGGGGCAGCATGAGCAGGGGCAGCAGATATTGCAAGACCTAGAACGATCGCGGCAAATGAGAGCTGTGTTTTCATTATTACCAAGAGTAAGACCATAAGTGGTTGACGCAACTCTTTAGCCATGTCCGCAAACCTTAGAGACTTACCCGAGCAAGTCTTCTTATATCTGCTTCTAAATAATTGACCTGGCTACGCATCCAAGGTATTGGTTGCTAATTCACTATGGTAAAAGAAATTTTTAGTTTATCGAAATCTCGTGAATCAGATGAGTTTATTGCCCTTTCAAAAACGTCATCAGAAGTTTCACGAAGTCAGATTTAACAGAACGAATTAAGCCAGTGTTCATACCGATTTCTAGGCTGAGCCAAGACTTCCAAGGAGCAGCAAGAGTCCACGAAAACAAGTACTCGATTTAAATGACTTTAGGGAATCACAATGAGAGCCTAATCAGAAAAAGGTAGATGCCCTATCAGTTAGGAGGTTTTACAAGCTCAGACTTCGAACTATAGCAGCACTGTGACTACGCTTGCTTGGACTTGTGGCGACGGCTAGCCACACCAGCTGAGATCGCAGCCAGATCCTTTAAGGTAGGGGAGTGAATTCCTAAAAAAAGGCCTTTACCAGCAAAATGTTGCTGGTAAAGGCCTTAAAGTTGCGATCGCGCAACGAAATCTCACATCTCAATCCATCTAGTCAACGGCTTCTAAGCAAAAACAAACCCCTGGTTAAAGCTAGTCACAACAGTCTGGTCCAAAACCGCTACCAGATCCCCTCCACTATAAGCAATCCCCGTGGACTGACCATTTTCTAAGGATTGCAGACTGTATTGCTCAGCAGAACCCACTAAGTGAATCAGATCTTCAAGCGCATTGAAGTCCATAACCCGCGCATAGTCTTGACTGCCATCGCCACCGCTAGCGTCCAGATAGAAAACCGTAGAAGCTTCACCCAAGATGAAGTTGTCCTGGCCCAGGCCGCCCATTAGCTGGTCCACTTCGCCTTCACCCGCATTCCAAGCGGTTGCATGAACACCAATGAGCGTGTCATTACCAGCACCCGCCAACAAGATATCGCTGTCGTATCCACCAATCAAGGTGTTATCGCCAGCACCACCGGTCAGGATATCGTTACCCACTTCACCCGAGACACTGCCAAATTCACGGCTAAGTTGATCCGCACCGCTACCGCCATGCAAAATACCGGACTCATCTTGGTAAACACGAATGTAGTCGATATCGAAGCTGCTCAAAGTCGGCGTATCAGCAGTGGTTACCCCAGGTAGACGCCCGCCAACAGCCAGGTTAGCTAACAGATACATGGGCTGGTTGGAAATCTTGTTCTCCGTGGAGAAGATTTCCATGTCATCCACAAACCAAGTAATGGTGTCCTGATTCCACTCAGCAGCATAGGTGTGGAAGCCACTGGAGAAATCAATCCCGGCAAAGCTCTGGTGGGCAACGTCCAGATTGTGGACATTGTTTTCATCGAGAGAATGCTGGGTGGTGATCACCGCATCGGTTTGGTCACCCAAAGCTTCCATGATGTCCAACTCAGGAGGCCATTCGCCGGAGCTAGGCAACATCCAGAATGCAGACCAAAGGCCTTGACCGCTGGGCACTTGGGCTCGCATTTCCATGTAGCCGTTGGTGAAGCCAAACTTGTCATCGCCGGAAATCATACCGGAGGTGTAATCAAAGCTCGTGGACTTAGCATTTGCAGCTAATAGTGATTGGTCAATGGCTTCGAAGGCTTCAATGGGGGTATCTAGTTGCTGAGCCACAATACTCATGGTGCCATCTGCATTGAACTCAAAGGCATCATCGACGTAATATTGCTCTTCGTCATTCCACAGGTTCGTGCGGGAGCCGTAGTAGTAAGTGGTGTTCCACTTGCTCAGGTCAAGGCTGCTGCCATCAAACTCATCGCTAAAGACTAATTCCCAATTGGAATCGGAAGCAGGGTGTAGAGGAGTTGCACTGCCATCAGTATAGGAAAAGTAGCTGGAGTCTAGTCCCAAGCCTTCCGGTGAAACATATTCCACCGCTGCGATCAGCTCATCACTACTGCTAAAGTCACCACTGGCATCGGTATCGAGGTAAATGCCAGCCACATCCATGCCACTAAAACTAGCAGCAATGCTGGTGGGAACCTCACCAACCACATAGTCACTGGCAGAACCATTTAACTGGATGCTGTCTTGGAGGCGGTTGAAGTCTTTGACAATGGCGTAATCAGCGCTGCCATCGAGGGCATTGTCACCATCGTTGTAATAGGCAGCAGTATTGTTGCCCAAGACAAAGGTGTCTGAACCGGCTTCACCGATGAGAATATCCATCGTGCCAACGCCTAGCCCTGTTGCATCAACACCATCTAGCGTGTCATTACCAGCACCACCCTGGAGAATGTCAAATCCGGCTCCGCCGATGAGAACATCATCATCATCGCCGCCGTTGAGGTAGTCGTTACCCGCATTACCATTCAGCTCATCCACACCGGCGTGGCCGAAGAGTGTATCATCACCGTCATCGCCATGGAGTTGGTCATTGCCAGCGGCACCATCTAGCAAATCATTCTCTGTTCCGCCGAAGAGCTGATCGTTACCAGCTTCCCCGTAGAGGCTATCGCTTCCAGAACCACCTTCTAACAAGTCATCGCCCAAGCTGCCAAAGAGCAAGTCTGCCCCTTCTTCGCCATAGAGCATGTCGTTACCGGCATCACCAAATAGTTGGTCATCATCTTCACCACCGTTCAGCTCATCATCGCCATCGCCACCAAACAGCTT
>CALIGI010000074.1 GCA_938021205.1 uncultured Pseudanabaenaceae cyanobacterium | reverse complement strand
TGGGCGATCGCCCACACAGGCCTTGAAGCGGACTTCCACCGTCGCGATAGCTTTGTAATTCAGCTATAGCTGATAATGCCAACCCATGGGGGATATCGACCTGCCGCTAGTTAAGCTGGGCATAGGCCTGCGACACGATCCATTCTTCTTCAAGATTTCGGGAGTGACTGCGGTTATTCTGGGCCAGGATCTCAGCAGCACGCTGGGCGAGGGAGACCTCACAGCCTCGTTCAACCAGAGTTCTGGCATAGGAAGCGGCGGCGGTGGGGTTGATATCGAGCGGCATAGGAGTCTTGTATGAGCTAGAGAAAATTGCTTGGGCAATACTTGGGCAATATCAGTGAGCCAAAGAGGCACTGCTACTGCATTAGGCGAATTCAGAGAGCATGGCTTAGCCTGTGTATGCTTGTCCGATTCGCTACAGATATACTCTAGCGAGGGAAATCTGAGTCAGGCTGAGAGAAGCATGAGAACAATATTAAAATTTTGTTAAATCTTTCTGTTTAACTCAGGCCAGATCTATCTGGGCAAACGGGGTGGCCAGCGCAGTGATTTTTTTGGGGGGGGATCGTCTAGCCGATCGCAGATTGGGTGCCAAAGTGTTGCAGGTAGAACTGAAACCAGTCGATAATTTCTGGCCAGTAGCGAGCAGCTAGACCACCGCCAATCAGGCCGAACAGATGGCCTTCCCAAGACTTACCGCGCTGGAAAGGAAGAATACCCCAGATGAGGCTTCCATAGGCGAGGCCGACGATAATGGCGATCGCGATCGCCCCCGGACTCTGGTCAAAATACCCCCGCGCCACCAAGAAGCCCAAGTAACCAAAGACAATGCCACTAGCCCCAATATGGTTAGAACGGGGCGAGCCAAAGAGCCAGACGCCAAAGCCACTTACCAGCCACACCACGCCCGTCACCAGGGCAAAGGCCGGAACACCGGAGAGCAAGATAAACCAGCCCAGAATCATCAGGGGCATGGTGTTGGCGGCGAGGTGTTTGAGATCGCCGTGGAGAAATGGGTATAGGAAGATACCCTGGAGTCCTCTAACTTGGCGGGGGTAGATGCCGAAGCGGTTGAGGTAGCCCCTCAGGAAGATAGAGTCAAGGAGTTCGAGGCCCCAAAGGGTAAAGAAGATAGTGCCGAGGATTTTGCCTTGGAGTTGGAAGGCTTCGATGGTGGGGATGGTAAAGGGATCGGACTGGACTTGTGAGAGCAGGCTCAACATTCAGCAGTAGGAGGCAGATGACCGCTGCCATTCTAGTGTGTTGCGATTGACATGGGCTAAGACACCGGCTGTTTTCATCAATACCCGGTGTCTATCTACTCAAGTCTGGAGTCATTCTAATTCTCACATTTTAGAAATGACTATGGTGCTTTTTGAATCCATGGTGTTTCTTGAAATGGTGGCGTTTTTTGAACTTGACCAAGGTCACCACAGGCTTCTGGTGAACTGATTCTTGGAAGACAGTTTTGGCCTGGGCACCCTCGCCCATGGTTCCAGCCAACATGACAGCAGTGCCAAATAGAGTCAGTCCGATCTGTTTGATTTTGAGCATGATTGATACTTTGGAACTCGATAGTTTCAATCTAAGGACCCCTTATGAGAAACACCTGATAGCTCTCTAGAATCTGTTCGGCGACATTACAAAATTGATGGTGAACAAAACGAAATAGCCAGATCGCCCACCAAGTAGGGTACATTTTGCTTCGCAGAAATGCACAAAATCAGGCCAATATTCTGGGGAAATGGTGCGTTGCCTTTCGGGACAAAACACCCTACGTTTTATCCTGGCAAAGGCGCATCAATTCGAATGGTCTGCTGGGTGCGGGGATGCTGAAACCCAATTTGCCAGGCATGAAGCTGATAGCCACAGTCCCCCGGCACAGGCAACTGCCCCGTTTCAGGGTTGAGCGTTAGCTTCGGGACACCGCCTATCGCATACAGCGGATCACCCACCAGCGGATAGCCCGCCGCCGCCAAGTGAATGCGAATCTGATGAGGCCGTCCAGTCAGGATCGTGACCTCTAGCAAAGTTGCCTCAGCATCTCGCCTCAGCACTTGGCATTCGCTGTGGGCAAAGCTCGCGCTGGGGTCATCCTCTGCCACTGCTCCATAGATGTAACCCATGGTGGGGTGGGGGACTTTACCGATCGCCGTCTTAATCGTGAACTCATCCGGCATCTCCGTCTCGCTAGCCAGGGCACGGTAAACCTTGTGGATTGTGCGATCGCGCATTTGCCTTGTCAGCTCAGACTTCGCTAGGGGCGATCGCCCCAGCAACACCAGCCCCGACGTGCCTCGCCCCAAACGATGAATCGGCACGGGCGTCTCACTGGGATAATGCTTCTTCAGTTGTCCCAACAACGTATGTTCCAGAAAGCCAGCCCCCGGCATCACCGGCAAACCCGACGGCTTTGCAACAGCTAGCAGATCTACATCTTCGTAAATGACATCGAATTCAAGCGGTACATCGGGTTCCTGCCAGGGGGGCCGATGGTAAGCCAGCTTTTGGCCTCGCTCTAGTTTTGTGTCGGGCTGGGCCGGTTGGTTATTGAGAAGAATTTGGTGGGAGAGGATGCGCGATCGCCATTCATCTTCACCAGAATGAGAATAGCGCTGCACATAATAATCCAGCAGCGTTTGACCTTCCCCAGCCTTCCCGACCTGCTCTCTATAAACCCAGCCCTGATTCACAATCTGCCTCTACTTTTAGCTCGGCTCTCCCCACCATGAGTTATCTCCCTAGCGCTTCGACCGAAAGCGACCCGAAAGCCCATAGGTAGCAAAGCTAATCGTTTCCCTGGCTGCAAAAACTTGGCGACGATAGCGGCTGAAGCTTGGAGGGAACGGACTCATGTAGTGTTCTACCTCAAAACCAACACTACGAAGCACCAAGCTAGACCGCAACATGTGGGGCGGATCGGTGACGAGGATGACTCGCTTAACTGCCTTGGGCATCAGCAATTGGGCCGTGTATTTGCCATTCTCCTCCGTGGTGCGAGAGCAGGCTTCACCTTCCAATTGGCTTTTGGCTACACCCTCTGCCTCCAAGGCTTCGACAATGGCTGGGGCATCGCTTTTACCACTCACAAAAATCAAGGGGGCTCGCCCAGCTTCAAACAGCTCTAGTGCAATCGCTTGGCGACTCTCCCGCAGCCCTTTCCCCCGTCCCAAAATCACGATCGCATCTGCTGTTTCTCCACTGTCTGCTGGCACAAAGCCCGGCAAACCATGGGACCCCATCACCGGCAAAGCGATGAGTAGAGCAATCAAGCTGAGGCTGATGCCAGTAATCCAACGACGGATGCGTTGATGCTTCCAATTAATGGCAATGAAGACGCCAAGCGTAACAACGAGGGCGATCGCTACAGCCGGATGGGTCAAAAAAGTCATCAACCCCCAGGTAAATTCAGTCCACTCCTCGGTAGCATCATTAGTGACACAGGCAGGCGGCTTGAGCATCTCAGGCAACTCAAAATGGGCGGTTCAGCCTGCTAGCCTAACATTGACATCCCAAACTGCTAAGCGGATGCACAAAATTAATTACCAATTTTTAGACCTCAAAAGCCCACTGGGGCTGGACAAGGTACGTAAATAATTTTGCATAAGCGCTTATGTCAATTTTATAACAACACTCCTATTCGTTAGAACATTGCGATTCACATCACCCTCTGCGTTCCCTCGCTGGGACCAGCGATGAACCTCCCAAGTGATATGACAGTATCGATCCCCCCTTGGTCTTGATTGCCATGTCCCCATTCCAAACCTTCCGACTAGCCTCCCAGTACAGCATCTGCATCCTGGGCAGCATCGCCCTGAGCACCGCCTGCATCGCCCGAGCAGATCAGCTTCCCCAAGCTAAGGACAGCTACTACAGCGATGCCCAAAAGGCATTGCAAGCTCGCCTGGCAAATCGCCCCATCGAAGGCCAAGCCAAAAACATCATTCTCTTTGTCGCCGATGGTCATGGCATTGCCAGTGTCACCGCCAGTCGCATTTACCAGGGCCAGAAGCGTGGGGAGAGCGGCGAAGAAAACATCCTGGCCATGGAGGATTACAGCAACTTTCCCTATCTAGCACTGTCCAAAACCTACAACGACAACGCCCAAACCCCCGACTCCGCAGGCACCATGTCCGCCATGGTCACAGGCGTCAAAACCAAGCAGGGCGTGCTCTCCATTAGCAAAGACGTACCCAAAGGTAATTGCCAAGCAGCTCAGAAGGCAGAGTTAACAACCGTCCTAGAACTAGCCGAGCAGGTTGGCATGTCCACCGGCATTGTCTCCACAGCACGCCTGACCCATGCAACCTCTGCGGCCAACTACGCCCATGCCGCCGATCGCGCCCATGAGGACGACAGCAACCTCACCGACCAACAAAAAGCCGACGGTTGCCGCGACATTGCTCGCCAGCTGATTGAACTGGGCGATCGCCCCCGAGGAGGAGATGGCCTCGAAGTTGCCCTGGGGGGCGGCAGGCTCAACTTCTTGCCCCAGAACGTAACGGACCCTGAGAATCCCAATAAAAGGGGCCGTCGCCTCGATAACCGCAACTTGATTACAGAATGGACCCAGCGTTCCGAGAACAGCGCCTACGTTTGGAATGAAGCCGACTTCTCAAAAATCAATCCCCGCAAAGTGGACCACCTGCTGGGGTTATTCAATCCCAGCCACATGGAGTTTGAGCTAGACCGCAAGTTCGATGCTGCGGGGGAACCTTCCCTATCCGAGATGACCGAGAAGGCAATTCAAATCCTCAAGAAAAACCCCAAAGGCTACTTTCTCCAAGTCGAGTCTGGCAGGGTAGACCATGCCCACCATGGCACCAATGCCGCTAGAGCCCTAGAAGATGCAGTTGCCTTTGATGCTGCCGTTGCCAAGGCAACTGAGATGACAGCCCCTGAGGACACCCTCATCATCGTCACTGCAGATCACTCCCACACCCTGACCTTGGCGGGTTATGCCCAGCGGGGGAATAACATTTTAGGCCTAGTCCGTGGCCTCGATGAACAGGGCAATCCCGCCAAGAAAGCAAGCCCTGACTATAACGGCCAGCCCTACCCCATCCTCAGCTATGCCAATGGACCAGGAGCGGTCGTTGATTTGCCCCGAGCCCAAACAGATGCCGAAGCCACGGATCCGGACTCCCTTCAGCCCAGTCTCGTGCCCATGGCTAGCGAAACCCATTCAGGCGAGGATGTCGCCATCTATGCCCGTGGCCCTTGGGCTCATTTATTCCAAGGCACCGTGGAGCAAAATTATATTTTTCATGTGATGGACTATGCCGCAAAGCTGCAAAAGCGGGCTTCAGCGAGCAACTAAGCTTCGTCGGTCAGGGCAACGGTCAGGGTAATTGCTCCTGAGTAATTCTGGTTCCAACGTCTTCCAACTCTGTAATTCATTTCCTGAGAGAGCCACTCGTTAAGAGACGCGAGCTGGATCCATAAGCCATCCCTAGAGGTATCATTAGGATTTTTCAATGCTTGGCGATCGCTGCATTGAGTTACGCAGTGTTAACTTTATTAATATTGATGGATTCAGGTCTTTAAAGGAAATTCATAGGGTTTCATCTATGTCTTGAGGAT
>CALIGI010000073.1 GCA_938021205.1 uncultured Pseudanabaenaceae cyanobacterium | reverse complement strand
CTGAATGTAAAGAATCAGCAGAAAGACTACCGGAACCAAAACAAACAAAAGGCTTGCAACAAAACCAAGATCATTAACTTCCATGGGGAAATAAGGCCTTTACCAGGAGTTTCTAATTGCCTATTAGCCTATCACCTCCATAACCACCGCTTGGTATTTATCACAAAGGTGAAGGGCCGGGCTCCCAGAAAGCATGAAAGCCGTCAATAGTTCAAAGGCACAAGTGGAGAGGTTACATCTCTCCAGAGACGAGAGCAAAATCTCCAAATTCAGCGTTATGGAGGCTGCGCCCAGATTCTTCTATTACGACATACCTGTATTACTTCACAGCCTTGGGCTTTTTAGCCTTCACGTCTGGCTTGGTATGGACAACAATATCGCCTGGCCCCTTAGCTAGGGACTGACAAGCTAGACGGTAATTCGCAGGTTTTTTCTTCAACTTGCGCTCCTCGAAGGCTGTCCGAGGCGATAGATTCTCTAAACCTTCAACCACTTCAATAATACATTTGCCGCATTGACCCATACCGCCACAGTTGGTCATTTTGCCCATGAAACTATAAACGTCGACGCTATTCTCAACAGCCTTGGTCCGAAGGTTGGCACCATCGACCGCCACAGCAGTCTGATCGACATTTTCAGCCTCATTGACAAATTTAATTGCGGGCATCGCTTCATTCCTCGTCGTGAATATAACTCTAAATACGCGGCCAGGTCGCATGGGGTGAATACCCAGCCTCCAATCCGCAAATGCCATCGCAGTCAGTCATTCGGATGAAACCAGTTCGGAATTCCGAAAACTGTCACGCAAATTTTGCGGCACCGTTCCATTGTAATTTAACGAAAGTTAACATAGTAAACATAACCTGAATCTATTGATATGTGGGAGATCTGGCCGACCGGCGATCGCTGAAATCGTCTTGCAATCGGCTCTCAGACTAGTTACACTTCGTTTACATATTGATTTCAGAAACAATCATTAGGTCCTTCCGTAGTTGCTCTGCGCTCACTTTTATGAGCGCGAAGCCGCAGTCCCAGGGGGTGCTTCTCCGCACCCCAGCCAAGGTTCGGGCAACCGCACTTTTGCAGTGGGATTTGACAGCGCTAGCCCTTGGGGCAGCGGCTTTGTGCGGAAGCGTTTTTGTCCATAAAAAACTCGAGGAGGCGCGTAGCTAATGGGGCTACCTTGGTACCGTGTGCACACGGTTGTCCTCAATGATCCAGGACGACTGATCGCTGTGCACCTCATGCATACAGCACTTGTCGCTGGCTGGGCTGGTTCGATGGCACTCTATGAGCTCGCCATCTTCGATCCCAGTGACCCAGTCTTAAACCCCATGTGGCGTCAGGGCATGTTTGTCCTGCCCTTCATGTCGCGTATTGGCGTAACTGGCTCTTGGGCTGGTTGGGATGTTACCGGCGCAACCGGCACCGATCCAGGCTTCTGGAGCTTTGAAGGTGTTGCTGCTGCCCACATCATTTTGTCCGGCTTGCTGTTCTTGGCAGCCATCTGGCACTGGGTCTACTGGGACCTAGAGCTATTCACCGATCCTCGGACCGGTGAGGCTTCCTTGGACCTGCCGAAAATGTTCGGTATCCATCTGTTCTTGTCTGGCCTACTTTGTTTTGGCTTCGGCGCATTCCATCTGTCTGGCCTTTGGGGTCCTGGCATGTGGGTCTCCGATCCTTACGGTGTAACCGGTCATATTCAGGCGGTGGCACCGGAATGGGGCCCCTCGGGATTCAACCCCTTTAACCCCGGTGGCGTTGTTGCCCACCATATTGCCGCAGGTATTGTCGGAATCATTGCCGGCCTCTTCCACCTGACGGTTCGTCCGCCGGAGCGCCTCTACCGCGCCCTGCGTATGGGTAACATCGAAACCGTACTTTCCAGTAGTTTGGCTGCTGTGTTCTTTGCGGCGTTTGTCGTTGCAGGAACCATGTGGTACGGCAATGCAACCACGCCAATCGAACTGTTTGGCCCTACTCGTTATCAGTGGGACCAAAACTACTTCCAGCAGGAGATGCAGCGTCGCGTTAGCACCGACATTGCAGCTGGTGCCTCGGCAGAAGATGCCTGGGCCAAGATTCCTGAGCGACTGGCTTTTTACGATTACGTGGGCAACAGTCCTGCCAAGGGCGGCTTGTTCCGTACCGGTGCCATGAACAGTGGTGACGGTATTGCTCAGGGCTGGCTTGGCCACCCTGAATTCAAAGATGGTGAAGGTCGCGAGCTATTTGTTCGTCGCCTGCCCAACTTCTTTGAGAACTTGCCTGTTGTCATGACCGATAAGGACGGCGTTCTGCGCGCTGACATTCCTTTCCGTCGTGCTGAGTCTCGTTACAGCATTGAGGAAACCGGTGTAACCGCTACCTTCTATGGTGGTGCGCTCAACGGTCAAACCCTCACTGAGCCTGCCGCTGTGAAGCGTGCTGCTCGTCGTGCTCAATTGGGTGAGCCCTTTGAGTTCGATACTGAGACTCTCGAGTCGGACGGTGTGTTCCGTACCAGCCCCCGTGGTTGGTTCACCTTCGGTCACGCTTGTTTTGCACTGCTCTTCTTCTTCGGCCATGTCTGGCACGGCTCCCGGACCCTGTTCCGCGACGTCTTTGCTGGTATTGACGCTGACCTGGGTGAGCAAATCGAGTTTGGTGCGTTCCAGAAACTGGGCGACGCTACGACTCGTAAAGAAACGACGATCTAATTCTTTGGATCGCCGCTGGTCAACTTAACCGTTGCTAGCACGCTTAAAGGGACGGGCTAGCCCGTCCCTTTTTGTTTGAAGACTGTCTTCGGGCATCCCTTCAAAGCTGATAGACTGAACAGTAGTACTGGAGAGACAATCCACACCGATGGAAAGCGTCATCTATATCCTGGTCGTCACCGGGGCACTCGCTACGATCTTTTTTGCGATTGCCTTCCGCGAGCCCCCCAAGATCGGTAAATAACCTTAGCAACCTCAAGGGTCACAATTTAAGTTAATTCAATGTCATTACGAGCCCATTTATGGTCCTGGGCATTGTATTGCGTGGTCGCTTCGAGTAAGCTTTTGTCCTGAGCCCCAAATCGTTTCAGCCACCTAGGCGAAGCGAGATTGGCTCAGGACTTTGCCCTTTAAAGTGACTTCGTCAGGAAGTAAGAAGGGTAAAAATCCATTCCAAGCCGTTTGTTCAAGGAAGGCATCTTGATGACTTCCCCCCTACGATCTAGCCTCTAGCTGAAAGGCCCACCATGCGTTGCCCCGCCTGCACCCACACTGTCAGTCGTGTTCTAGAGTCTCGCTCTGCTGAAGCGGGACAAAGTGTGCGTCGCCGTCGGGAATGCCTGGAATGTTCCCACCGATTCACAACCTATGAGCGCATTGAGTTTGTGCCGATGCGAGTCGTCAAGCGAGATGGCGAGCGGGAATCTTTCGATAGCTCTAAGCTCATGCGAGGCATTGTTCGGGCCTGTGAAAAAACGAACGTTACCCCTAAGCAGCAACAGGCGATCGTCAACAATATTGAGTCAGAGATCCAGCAGCAGAGTCAGCGAGAGATATCGAGTGATGAGCTAGGTGAGAAGGTCCTGAAGCATCTCAGGGAACTCAGCGAAGTTGCCTATGTTCGCTTTGCATCGGTTTACGGACAGTTCCAGAGCATTCGTGATTTTGTAGAGACCTTGGATGAATTCCAAGAGGACAATCATCATCAGCTATTAGCGAAGCAATATGCCAATGGAGCTGCTGTTTGGTCAAGTGCGGCTAAGGCGGAGTCTTCGGTGAAAATGTAGAAACTACAGCAGCTTAGTACAGAAATACTGTGCGGGAGTGAGACTCCTCATCGCTTCTTGAGACAGGGTGTTGGGGAGTTATTTTGATTGCGACTCCCGATCCTGAAGCCCCCTAATCCGTGCTCCTTCATGGATTTAGGTGGTTTTACAGATTATTTTGGTTTAGCCCCTTGAGTGGCTTCCATTTTTCGCTATCATTGTAAATCTGGACATTTACAAATCTAGAAATTCAATTCCACTTCGACTGAAGGCTCAGGAAAACAAGCTTAGGCCCTTGCCTAGATCTTGCTCTTCCACAGTGCGACTGCACACTTTCACCCTTGGAGACGGATTATTAACATCAGAACCCCAGGAAAACCCTAGTTATGGCCAATCAGGAAACAGGCGGCGTCGACATCGGCTTTACACAAGACGATTTCGCAGCCCTGCTCGATCAGTACGACTATCACTTCAACCCCGGTGACATCGTTCCCGGTACCGTGTTTAGTCTTGAACCGCGTGGAGCGCTGATTGATATCGGTGCTAAGACCGCAGCATTCATCCCCATTCAGGAGATGTCCATCAACCGTGTAGACAACCCTGATGAGGTGCTGCAGTCGGACGAAACTCGCGAATTCTACATTCTGAGTGACGAAAATGAAGATGGTCAGTTGACCCTCTCCATCCGTCGCATCGAGTACATGCGTGCTTGGGAGCGCGTCCGCCAGCTGCAAACCGAGGACGCCACCGTGCGTTCCGCAGTGTTTGCCACCAACCGTGGTGGTGCCCTGGTTCGCATCGAAGGCCTGCGTGGCTTTATTCCTGGGTCTCACATCAGCACCCGCAAAGCCAAGGAAGACTTGGTGGGTGAAGAGCTGCCCCTCAAGTTCTTGGAAGTGGACGAAGACCGCAACCGTCTGGTGCTCAGCCACCGTCGTGCTTTGGTCGAGCGCAAGATGAACCGTCTGGAAGTCACCGAAGTGGTGGTTGGCAACGTGCGCGGCATCAAGCCCTACGGTGCTTTTATCGATATTGGCGGCGTCAGCGGCCTGTTGCACATCTCCGAGATCTCTCACGACCACATCGAAACGCCTCATCAGGTGTTCAATGTGAACGACGAAGTCAAGGTGATGATCATCGACCTAGATGCCGAGCGCGGTCGCATTTCCTTGTCCACCAAGCAGCTTGAGCCTGAGCCGGGTGACATGGTCAAGAATCCTCAGATTGTCTATGACATGGCTGAGGAGATGGCTGAGAAGTACCGCGAAGCACTTCGCTTGAAGGAGCAGGGTATTGATCCTGACAGTGTTGTAGCAGACGGGGATGATGACGACTATGTAGAGGAGACAGTAGCCGAAGTTGCTGAAGAATCAGTGGCCGAAGTTGCTGAAGAAGCAGTTACTGAAGAAGCAGTTGCTGAAGAAGCAGTTGCTGAAGTCGTAGAAGAAGCGGCTACAGAAGCCGCTGAATAATCAAGTTGTGATCTCTTTGTAGGTCTCTTCTTGCCGATGGGGGTGTGGTTAAGCCATGCCCCCATTTTTGTTTCGAGTCAGTTGGCATTTAGGGGATATGGGGCATGGCAACGGTTCAATGTGGCGATCGCGCTTTCAGTAATATCAAGGCAGTCTGCTTCGACAAGGACGGCACATTGGCAGACTCCGCAGCCTACCTGCGCGGAGTGGGGCAAAAGCGAGCGAGAATGATCGACGCCCAAATCCCAGGGGTGCAAGACCCGCTGCTGATGGCGTTTGGTTTTGATGATGACCGGCGATTGAATCCGGCTGGATTGTTGGCGATCGGCTCTCGTCAGGAAACAGAAATTGTTGCAGCAGGCTATGTCACAGAGACCGGGAGAGGCTGGAAGGAAGCACGGGATCTTGTTAAGTCTGCCTTTACAGAAGCAGATGAGACCTGGAGCAAAAATAAGGCTGAGTCAACACCGCTGTTTGGAGAGGCTAGAGCTTTTCTGGAAGCGCTCCATGAAGCTGGGGTGGCGATCGCCATCATCTCCGCAGACATCACCACCAATATTGATAAATTCGTTGACTATTATGACCTCGGCGAGCTGGTTCAGCTCACCAGAGGTGCCGATCAAGCCCCTGCCAAGCCTGAGCCCGCAGCTTATCGCCTGGCCTGTGAACAACTGGGGGTTGACCCTGCTGAGACCTTGATGTTTGGAGATGCACCGACGGACCTCTCCATGGCCAAAGCGGGGGGAGCTGCAGGAGCCATTGGCGTGACCTGGGGATGGCCAGGCCTCAAGCAAATAGAAGGCTCAGACCTTTTATTAAACGATTGGTCTGAGTTGAACCTTGCTTGAACAATCTGATGGCTTCAATACCAGAACCATCTTCCTCAGCCTAAATTCGACAAATGCTGCCAGCACCGCCCTGCCAGTCTATAAATTCCCAGACTTAGAGCACATGTTGGTAAGGGGGTTAGTCCGTTAAAACGGGCTTGAGCCTTTAGCCGAGGAGGGGGGGAGCTTATCGCTACAAGCCGGACTAGTCCTATCCGTTTGTCGAATTCAGACTTACTCAGAGTTGCAGGTAGATTCGCTTAATCAATAAACACGACGAGAGAAGATTATTTTCGCCCAACAGAATATATTAGTTTAGTGCTAGGTTCACAAAGGCTTAAATAGCATTGTCGAGGTATAAAACTTACTCATATTTGTGCCTTGTACTGTTCTGCTGTCCAGTTTCTGCCTAGAATAGAATCTAGTATTTTTTTACAGTGCCAAGACTTGGGTCTTCGCGCAATAAATTTATAGGAGCATTTATCCTTGACTCGCCGTTATTTCTTTACCTCTGAGTCCGTGACAGAGGGGCATCCCGACAAAATTTGTGACCAGATTTCAGACACGATTTTGGATGCGCTATTAGCAGAGGACCCTGCTAGCCGTGTTGCAGCAGAGGTCGTTGTTAACACGGGTTTGGTACTCATCACAGGTGAGGTGACTACCAAAGCCCAGGTCAACTTTATCGATCTAGCTCGCCAAAAGATTACTGAGATTGGCTACGTGGGGGCCGATGGTGGCTTTGCTGCGAGTAGCTGCGCAGTCTTAGTCGCCCTAGATAAGCAGTCCCCTGATATTGCCCAGGGCGTTGACAGTGCGCTTGAGCAGCGGGACCTGTCCGATGACGAGATGGACGCCGTTGGTGCGGGCGACCAGGGCATCATGTTCGGCTTTGCCTGCAACGAGACCCCTGAGCTGATGCCTCTGCCCATCAGCCTGGCTCACCGCATTTCCTTGAGCCTGGCGACGGTGCGTAAAAACGGTGACCTCACCTATCTGCGTCCTGACGGTAAGACCCAGGTGACGGTGGTCTATGAAGACGACAAGCCCGTCAGCATTGATACCATCCTGGTTTCGACTCAGCATGAGCCCGAAGTTAACGGCCAGACTGAGCAGAAGGCCGTGCTAGAGGCCATCAAGAAGGATCTGTGGTCTAAGGTCGTGGAGCCTGTCTTCGCAGACCTGGACATCAAGCCTGACGATAGTACGACTTATCTGGTGAACCCCACTGGAACCTTTGTTGTCGGTGGTCCCCAAGGTGATGCGGGCCTGACGGGTCGCAAGATCATCGTCGATACCTATGGCGGCTATTCTCGCCATGGTGGCGGTGCGTTCTCCGGCAAGGATCCCACCAAGGTTGACCGCAGTGGTGCCTATGCTGCGCGCTATGTCGCGAAGAATGTTGTCGCAGCTGGCTTGGCGGACAAGTGCGAAGTACAGCTAAGCTATGCCATTGGCGTAGCAAAACCTACCAGTATTTTGGTGGAGACCTTTGGCACAGGAAAAGTGTCTGAGGATGTGTTGCTGAAGCTGGTCGAGGAGAACTTCGAGCTGCGTCCGGCTGGAATTATCCAGACTTTTGACCTGCGTGGTTTGCCTGGCAAGCGTGGCGGTCGTTTCTTCCAGGACACAGCGGCCTATGGTCACTTTGGTCGTGATGACCTCGACCTGCCTTGGGAGAAGACGGATAAAGCTGAAGCTTTGAAAGCAGCAGCTGGGATTTAGGCGATCGGCTGAGTTCTACCGATAATTGAATCAAAAAGCCCTCGCCAAGTTGGTGGGGGCTTTTTTTTGGTTAGAGATTGAGGGAATTTATATGGCTCTAGCACTGGGAATAGACTTCGGTACATCAGGGGCGCGGGCCATGGCAATCGCCACCCAAGGTGAAGTCCAATGGCAATCCCGTGTGGCCTTGGACCAGGACAGCCTACAAGCCAGTGGGGGATTAGCCGCGCTCTGGCAGTCCGCCCTGTTTGAGCTGTTGGGTTCAATGCCAAAGCCAGTGGCTCAGACCCTTCAATCTTTGGCGATCAATGGAACTTCTGGGACGGTGCTGCTGTGCGATCGCCAGGGCATCCCCCA
>CALIGI010000072.1 GCA_938021205.1 uncultured Pseudanabaenaceae cyanobacterium | reverse complement strand
AGGTTGCCTGGGGGATTGAGTTCCGCGGCTGTCAGTTGTTGTTGGACTGCGAGGAGGCGATCGCGTAATTGTTCTGCGGGGCGGGCCAGTGCTCGAGAGAGGTATAGGGCAACTGCGATGGAGATGCCTATGAAGCCGATTGCGGCTCCGAACATCCAGTAGGAAAGCCTTTTGAGGGGCATGAGAATGCCCCTTGTGGGAATTGCCACGATGACTTGTCCCTGGGCCTGTTCAGGCGGCATGGTATCTGATACGGCGGTGGCAAAGGGGGCGAGGCGAACGCTGTGGCTGGAGACAATCCACTGATCGTTGAGGATGAGTTGGGGGGCTAGGGGGGCTAGATTCTCGCTGAAGGGCTGGCTGGTTTGAAAATTGGAGCTGGAGAGCTGTTGGATGAGTTCATCGGTGGAGACCTTTTCAGGTTGGGTGAAGGTACTTGTCTGGCTCTGGGCTGGGCTGGGGCTGGAATGGCCCAATAGTTCTCCCTGGGGACCCAATATGGCTAGGACTGGAATGGCTGGGCCATGGGCTGGGGACTGGAATGGCTGGCTCAGGAGGTTGTCTAAACTGCGTTCGATGATGCTTTGGGGGGCACAGCTGGAGAGTTGAGCCGCAGCGGCTATGGGGGCATTATTTGATGGGGAGATGCATTGGCTTACCGCTGTGGGTCTGCCCAGGAGTTCTTGCTGGCGTAACTCCAGTGTGACTGCGTGGGACTTGGCGATTTCGTTGGCTCGTTGCTGGGCATTTGCGAGCAAGCTGAGGCGAGTTTGGTGCAATATCAGCCATTCGCTGATGCCGAGGAGAGGCATCAGTAAGATCAAGAGGCGGATGAGTAAAATGTGGCGAAAGCTCGGGGGGGTCGCAGAGGCCATAAAATTTTGACGAATAGGCACAGGTCGCGCAAACCTGCCGAGATCTTAGGGGCGTTCAAAGCTTGAGATCATGCGGCTTAGAAGATCTTGCTTGGGTTTGATTTGGATTTACATTTACATTTCTGCTAGAGAAAAGGGTTGATTCCCAATGGCCAATTTCCAATGCTTGATGTGGCTAATTTAATCCAGCTCTAGTTCGAGTATTGCAGGAATAAAATCTTGTGACCGTACTGTAATCATCATCTTTATATTGCTTGGGAGATATAATTCCCGGAGGATTTATTGATGATTTTGTCAGACTAAATTCAAGACTCATTCCAGGTTGTTGGAGCTAGAAAAGCGCTTGGTTAATACCACAGTTATTTTGGCAATGAGTGCCGATGGAAAAATTTCGGACTGGGGGCGATCGCCTGCGCGGTTTGGTTCTGCGGGGGATCAGGCCCATCTAGAAGCCCAAGTGGCCCTAGCGGATGCCGTTATTTTTGGAGCGGGGACGCTGCGGGCTTATGGCACGACGATGTCGGTGCGGGATCCAAGGCTTAGGAGCGCAAGAGTCCAGCGGGGTCAGTCGCCCCAGCCGATCCAGATCGTCTGTTCTGCATCGGGTGATCTAGATACTTCGGTACGGTTCTTTTCGCAGCCGATTACCCGTTGGTTATTGACGGGAGAGGTTGGGGCAAAACGTTGGCAACAAACGGAATACTTTGAGCAAGTTTGGATTACGTCGTTGGCAGCAGAGGGACAGGTTGACTGGTTGAAAATTTGGGAAAAGTTGGCTGCTCAGGGATGGGGCCAGATTGCGGTATTGGGGGGCGGACAGCTAACGGCGGGGCTGTTTGAGGCGGGGCTGGTGGATGAGCTGTGGCTGACGGTTTGCCCACTTGTGTTGGGCGGTCGGGCAGCGCCGACGCCAGTGGATGGTGTGGGATTTTTGGCTGGGGATGCTCCGAGGCTCAAGCTCTTGTCTGTCGAACAACAGGATGATGAGCTGTTTCTTCACTACGCTGTGGGGACTGGTATCGATGTTGTTCCTCTTTCTGCGGAATGAGTTGTGAACCCATTGTTTGGCAACGACCTTGTTTTGATGTTGGCTGCACACATTACTGCCCGCCGTCTCTCCTAGGGGAATCAGTGAGGTTGCCATCGTGATCAATCTCTAGGTGATTTCAGGACGATGGTTGCCGAAAATATCTGCTTCGTGGTCGTGGGCCTGTTCCATTTCGGTGACGTAGCCGCAGTGGGCTTGGGGAAAGGCATCGCAGTAGGCGACGTAGGGCTTGATATCGAGGATGGGGGTTTGGTCGAGGAGGTCGATGCCTTCGACATGGAGGATGTTGTTTTCGACTTTGAGGAGGCGGATGGCGCTGAGACCGATGGGGTTGGGGCGATGGGGGGCGCGGGTGGCTAGGGTGCCGCGCTTGACGCGGGGGCCTCGGGGCGGGGTGACGGTGGGGTTCCAGTTTTTGTTGAGATGGAGCCAGGCGATGACCCAGATGTAGTCGAAGCCTTCTAGGTCTTTGAGGGCGATCGCTGGAACGACATCCTCAAATAGCTCAATGGTGGCGGTGGCGGGTTGGTAATCCTCTGGGGCGGATTGGAGCTGGGATTGGCGCGGGGTGCCATGACGTTCGGTGTAGGGCGATCGCACTTTGCCAATGGGCTCCATCGTTATTTCGCTGGGAAATTCGACGGCTTGGATGTATCGCTTTTGGGGCAGTTTGGGCATGGGACGAGGCGGGGCATCGCCCTAAGCATAGGCGAAAGTACTGGCTGACTTCGACTCTGCTCAACCAGTGGGTCCGGTTTGCTCTTTTGGTGGACTGAGTTGTGGCAGATAACAGAACGTGACAGGGCTGGGGAGGCGCAGCCCTGGCTCTCTAAAATTATGATGGTGTCTTGCAAACTTTAGGTTGAGTGACTTCAAATGCTGTACGAAGAGCGCATTACCATCAAGGCGACCGTAGAGCAGATTTGGAAGTTTTACGCCAACGTCAATCAGTGGTCGAAGTGGGACCCGGATACTAAGGCATCGTCCATTGATGGCAAGTTTGAGACGGGGGCGACGGGATGGCATCAGTCGCCGACGGGGCCGAGAACCAGGCTAGAGTTTGTCTCGGTTGTGCCCCAGGAGTCCTTCATGGTGGAGAGCCGATCACCCCTATCAAAAATCCAGTTTGACCATCAGCTACGGTCCCAGGGGGATGAGGTTGAGGTGATTCACCGGGTGGAGTTTTCAGGGCTGTTGGCCCCGCTATGGGGTCGTGTTGTTGGCAAGGTTATTTATCGTGCGATGCCTCTCACGTTGCAGGCCTTGAAGGTCAAGGCTGAGAAGTCTAGTAAGAAATCGGCCAAGGGCCGTAAGAAGGCGAGGTAATTGGCGTGGTTATGCCAGGCGATGTAGCCCTGGCTTTAAATAAACTCTTAGGGACTTCCCACAAAATTGAGTATCCTGTCGCTCCAGCCGAGCACTAAACAAGTTCAAACCTCCCAGAGTTCCCTCCCAGGAGGGAACTCTGGGAGGTTTGGTTTTGCCTCCGAGCAGGCTAACAGCCAACCCACCCCGTCCTTTGGGGACTCCTCCCGAGAGGGGATATAGCGATATTTGTCGTTTGGGATTCTTTATTTTCTGGAACTCTCTTAGGAGATGGATTGGATTTGGCGGCTCCTGAGCCAGGTGCCGGTGCTGATGCCGATGAGGGCGGTGACGAGGTTGAGGATGTGGATGCTCCAGGGCTCTTGGCCATTGCTGGTGGTGGCGGAGATTAGCCAGAGGATGAAGACGAGGCTGGTGAGGCCTAGGCTATGTTTGATGAGGCTTTTAGCCGATTGAGGGGCGTTTTTTGAGGGGGCTAGGAGGGCGGTGATGTAGCTGCCTGTGGTTGCAAGACAGAGCTGGGCGATGGTGAGAATAAGGAGAAGGGTCGGGGGGAATTCTTCTATGCCTTGCAGGACGAGAAGGCCCATGATGGCGATAACGCCTAGGGCTAGGAAGAGATAACCAGTGGCGATCGCTAATCCGCTCTGAACCCAGGTTTTTACCGGAGCTTTTCCAGGATTTGCTGGGATAGAGGGGGGATTGAGCTGGGAAGGCAAGTCATTGGTAGACATGGCAGATGATGAGCCTCCGCAGGCTGCTAATGGTGAGCCGGATGAGGGCGGGTATTGGTGAGGAGCCAGTAGAACAAAGGGCCGAGGAGAATGACGCTAGTACAGATGATGATGACGGTATTGATGCCGAGGGTGAGGTTAGAAGTCATGGTTTAAAACCTGTGGTGGTCAGTTTAACAAGGCTGCTTAAAGCCCTATCTATGGGAATAGGAGAAACTTCACGGGACCGGGCTGAATTTCCAGGAGGTCTGCTAAAGCTGTCATGGAGCGTTAGCCTTTGTTACCAAACTTGATGATGGCTTGATGAGTCATTGCCGTTGTGACATCACTTCGGAACGAGGATTAAATTCAATAACCGTTAGCTCCCTCATCGTTCTCTGAGTCTCTGGCTGAGATGGTAGAGGCAGTCCAAAGGACTTGCCATCTCAATAGTGAGAAAGATTGATTTTGAGCTGGCTGTGCAGGCAATTTTGTCGAAATCCGTTATCTTGGTGCCGCAACGTCCAGGGGGGCTACGGTGAGACACACTGAGACGATTGATGAACTGGCTAGTGGAGACTGGTCAATTGGGCTGTGAGATTGCCTAATAGGGCTATGGCTAGCGAGGTGCTTGGGTTTGGTTTTCTCCGTTAAAATTCGGAGATTTTGTACGATAGGCTACAAGAAATGCGTAGCTCTCAGGGGTCTCGCCCAGGTGCCTTACTGAGAGAAAACGCAGGATATAAGCCGGTTTCAATGTTCGATGTGTTCTTTGCTGCTCATTTGATTGCCCATGCTGACTCGCGAAGTTGAATTGTTGGTGCGGATAGCTCGGCCTGAGGATTTAGAGGCAATTCGAGATTTGCAGTTGATGTCGTTGAAGGTTCTGGCAGCGAAGGACTATACCTCTGAGCAGGTGGATGCGCTGCTGGCGAGTAAGGCTGGGTTGCGGAGCTGGGATGAGCACCATTTTGTCGCTGAGGTGAATGGATTGATTGTGGGGTTTGGGGCGCTGGCGCGGTGGCGACCTTGGGTGAATGCGTTGTTTGTGCATCCGGAGTTTACGCGGCAGGGCATTGCGACGCGGTTGTTGGGGGCGATGGAGGAGGAGGCGTTGAGGAGACGCGATCGCGTTCTTTGGGTGTTGTCGTCTCTCACTGGTGGGCCGTTTTACCGGGCTGTGGGATTTGAGGTGGTGCGGGATGAGGCGATTTCGGTGGATGGGGGCGGTACTGAGAAAATTCCCTGTTTGCGGATGCGGAAGAGGCTGACTACCATTGGCGGAGAGGTTGAGCTGAAGGAGGGGTATGTGGAGAATACCTTTGGTGCAACGTTGCAGAATATTGCTTGGATGTTTGCTGGGGCGGTGGGGATGATTGTGATTGGTCAGGTGTTGAAGTTGTTTTTTGATGTTTAGCAACCATCAAACTGACCTCACCCCCGGCCCCTCTCCTAAGAGAGAGGGGTGACGTACTTTTAAATTTGTTTCTAAGTGTGGTTTTGTATTTAGTTCCCCTTCTCCCTTAGGAGAAGGGGCTAGGGGATGAGGTCGGCTGTTGCCTCTACCACTACCCCAGCAATTCCCCCATCTCCTGCAACTGATGCAGCTTGTGATAAATCCCTTGTTGATTCAACAACTCATTATGGCTGCCCACCTCTGCAATACGGCCTTCGTCTAGCACGACAATCTTGTCGGCGTTGCGGATGGTGCTGAGGCGGTGGGCGATGATGAGAGTGGTGCGGGTGCCGTAGATGGTTTGCATGGCGAGCTGGATGGCCCGCTCGGATTCGTAGTCGAGGCTGGAGGTGGCTTCGTCGAGGATGAGGACGTCGGGGTTGACGAGGAGGGCGCGGGCAATGCCAAGGCGTTGGCGTTGGCCACCGGAGAGGCGCACACCCCGTTCACCGACGACGGTCTTGAGGCCCTGGGGGAGAGATTCTAGGATAGGGGTGACTTGGGCGATTTTGCAGGCTTGCTGGACTTCGGCGAGGGTGGCGGTGGGGTTGCCGTAGGTGAGGTTTTCCAGGACGGTGCCGTTGAACATGTCCACTTCTTGGTGGACGATCGCCAGCCGTTTGCGGTAGCCGGTGATGTCGAGCTGGCCTATGTCTTCACCGTCGATGGTGATGCAACCGCTATTGGGATCGAAGTAGCGGAAGAGGAGTTTGACGAGGGTGGATTTGCCGGAGCCGGAGCGACCGACGAGGGCGACGGTTTGGCGGGGCTGGATTAGCAGGTTGATGTTCTGGAGGACGGGGCGGCTGGGGTCGTAGCCGAAGTGGAGGTTTTGGAAGTTGATCTGGCCGGTGAATTGGTATTGGGTTGCGGGGGCATCTAGCGGTCGGTGTTGGGCGTCTTGGCCGGTGGGCTCGGCCATGAAGTCGTGGAAACGTTGGATGGCGGCGTAGCGGCGGGCGAACATCTCGGCGAGGACGCTGAGGGGCTCTAGTTCGGAGTAGGCCATCTGGGAGATGGTGAGGGTGGTGATGAAGTGGCCGAGACTCATGCGGCCCTGGAGGGTGGCGGTGAGGGTGAGGGCGAGGATGCCGAAGGTGGAGGCTTGGACGACGGTGCGTTGCCAGGTGTTGAGGTAGACGTAGCTGCGGTGGATGCGCTGGAGGACGACGACGAGTTCGCGATCTAGGCGGGTGCGTTGGCGTTGCAACTCGCTGGTTTCGGTGCCGAAGGCTTTGACGGTTTTGATGTTGGTGATGATTTCGGAGGTGCGGCTGTTGGTGTTCTCCATGTAGGAGTCGAGGAGTTGTTCGCGTTTGAGGATGCTCTGAAGGTTTTTGAGGCTGAAGATGAGGATGAGGCTGAAGGAGAGGAGGAAGGCTACTGCGATGGTGCGGTCAAAGAGGGCAATCATCAGGAAGATGATGAAGACGCGGAAGAGTTTGGGCAGGATTTGGCCGGTGAGTTCGGGGTAGCCCCAGGTGTGGTTTTCGAGGCCGCGAGCGATGCGTCCGGCGATGCGTCCGGGGTTGTTTTCGTCGTAGAACTCTAGGGGGAGGCTGAGGATTTTGCGGAGGACGTTTTCGTGGTTGTCGCGGCGGGCGCGGAGGGCGATGGCCCAGTGGAACCAGTTGTTGCCCCAGGCGTTGAGGGGGGCGCGGATGACGGTGACGAGGAAGATGAGGCTGAGGAGGCTGGCAATGGCGAGGCTGTCGCTGGGGCGGTCAGACCATTGGCTGAGCTGGGTGATGAGGTTGTTGAGGGCGGGGTCGAGGGGTTGGTTGGAGAGGACGTTGAGGAGTTGACCGATGGCGTAGGGGACTGCTAGGTCGAGGCTTTCGAAGAGGCTGCTGCTGGCGATGCTGAAGAGGCTGAGGCGGCGGTAGTTGCGGAAGTAGTTGAGGAATTGGCGGAATGAGGCCATGGGGCAGATGCGGTGGCGGATGCAAGAAGGCCCCCATCCCCCGGCCCCTTGCCCCCAAGTCTGGGGGAAGGGGAGTTTGAAAGTCCCTCTCCCATGCTTGGGAGAGGGATTTAGGGAGAGGGCAGATCTCGATGCTAACGCTCTAGACAGAAACCGGGTATCTGCTGTGGTTCCGATGCTTTCTAAATAGGGCTTAAAAAGATACCCGGTTTCTCAGCTGCTTGGGCGGAAGGCTAGAGGTCCATGGCGGCGAAGTGGTCTTGGAGGCGCTTGTGGATGAAGCGGTAGCGGCCGCCGATGCGTTGGAGGAGGAGGCGATCGGTGGCGTAGTTGAGGAAGCGGGCGTAGTTCCAGGGGATTTGGCCAGTGCGCCAGAGGGCTAGGCGGAGAGCGAAGTGTTGGATGCAGGCTGCTCCGCCAGTTTCATTGAACGTAAACCCTATGGAGAAGATGCCTATCGGCCACATTATCCAGATATTGTCCTCGCCAAACAGAACTGTGAAGATAATATGTATGAGCAGGACTATTATTATTGCGATTCCGGTCGATGTGATAGCAGTATCCCGTGACCTTAGTATGCCTTCATTCGGACGAGCTTTATGAGATTGATCTTCTACTGATTCATCCCTTACTAAAATTGAGGTGATCCAGTTGATTAGCTCCATTGGTAGTAGGAATAAAAAAATAATGAAAATGCCTGCGAATAAGCCAAAGAATAATCCATCAATTGATTGCCTAATCAGTGCTCCTATTAAGCTGAAAAGTAGAATGAGCAGTAGCGCAGTAAATAGTTTTACAGTTATTACTCTTGCAGAGCACTTTGGGAAAGACCAATTGATGCCTTTTACAGGCTCGATTCGTCGCCATTGAGGTCTTGAAAACATTGCTGTCCATAGTCCTACGCCTAAGCCAATGATTAGGCCACTAGTTATAACTTCCTGTGGTCCCAATATGATGTCAGAGCTTAGTTTAATGATTAAAGCTTCAATGGGTGTTATGCATATGCCTCCAATTAGCCCACTAGTCAGTCCTATGATGAGTCGATAGAATAATTTTTGTTTTTTGGTGATTAGCAGAACTGAAGGTTTCATCTCTTCAATTGAAAATTCATCTTTCCATTCTGCTCTTAGTTGCTTCCCTAATCTGGTTAGCCATCGTTGAGTTTGCCAAATCGTTGGAGGGCTTTGACCCCTATAAATTGATCTTTGACTCTCTACTTGATTTCGTTCCTGATGAAGCCGATTAATAACATAGGCCTCAAATAAAAGCGATAGCTGCTCCTTCGTTGTCTTTTTAGCTTTATACTGCTCGCTAAATGCTTTGTCATATACCAGCACTGCTATGCTTGCGTACAACGGTACCCGAACAATCTCTCTCAAGTCAGCATTCTGTGCAACTGCTGTCTGTAACTCCGACTGACCAAGCTCTTTCAGATAGGCACTAATCTGCTCGTCAGTGAAAGGCTGTAAACATATCGCACCACTCAAAGACAGCTCAGTGTCATAATTTTCATATTCTTCCATACGGCTGCAAACTACCAACTCCCCTGGTGTCTCATTAGACTGCAACCAAGCATTGATCTGCTGCGCACAAAGCTCCTGCCGATGGGGGGCTAACTCATCTAAACCATCCAATAGCGGTAGCAACTTCTGCTCAGCTAACCACTGCTGACCTCGTTTTTGGCTCGCGCCATACTTCAGCTTTAGTTCTGCTAGCAACCAATCAGAAATACTCTGCTTGTCATCCACCCAAGAAGACAAATTAAACAGCACCGGCATAGCTGCTTCTAGAGACTTTTCTGCCCGCGTCAGTAGCGTCTCTGCCAAGTCCAGTAGTGTCGTCGTCTTCCCCGCCCCCGGCTCACCTAAAATCAGCAACTTGCCGCCAATATCAGCCCGGTCAAACACATCAACCACCGTGGTCGAGGCTGGCAAGGCTTCACGACGCCGCTCCCCCACCTTCACCTCAAAATCCCAGGGCCGCTTAACCTGATTGGGCTGAGATTCTTTCGCTAAATTAATGGGACAAGCTGCATTATGCAGCGACTGCTCCAAGCGGTCTGTCACCTCACGCCGCACTGCCTTTAACAGCGTCTTTTCATTACGAGGGCGCTGCTGTTCAGGAGTCTGGGTAACGTACAGATCCCTCCCTGCTTGATATGCATCACGCTTGGCATTGGCGGCTTGGATTGGCCCTGGACTGTCACTCGCAGAAATATCTATGTCCTGGTCCGATGGAGAATCCGTCATTCCGTCAACCCAAGAAGAAAACTGACGCCTTACCCAACCAACCCGCCAGCTTAACCACCGGCCCCTTCAAATCCCCAACCAACTTCTTCCCCGCCTCCGCCGTCTCACCCAGCCGCTTCAGCAAACTCGTCGCCCCCTCCAAATTCCCAATCACCCGCTGCTTATCCGGCTCCGCCTTAGCCGCCTCCTTCTGAGCCAACTTTGCATACATCCCCGCCTCCTCCTTCTCCGCCTCCGGCAAATCCGCCGCCTCAATCAACGCCACCACCTGAGCCAACAGCTCCACCGCCTCCGCCTGGCTAATCTCCGCCTGAGCCTCTGCATCCCCCATCGCCCCAGACACCGCCGCATCACCCCCAGCATTCACCGCCTGGATCTGCCCAGAATTGGATCCCACCGAAATTGAAATCGACTGAGACCCCGAATCCGACTGGGATGCAGAGCTAGATTGATTAGTCATAAAAGATGCCCAAACGAGATACAGGTCATTAAGCCGAGAACAGGGCTAGAGAAGATATTCTACCCTTCGCTAATTTTATACTGCTCAATGATAAACACCCTACTCAGTCCAGCTCGCGCAATCCGGGAACAGTGGTGTCGTTGCCGTGGACAGAAACCGGGT
>CALIGI010000071.1 GCA_938021205.1 uncultured Pseudanabaenaceae cyanobacterium | reverse complement strand
TTGTTCTCGCTGGCCTGAGTCGCGGTTGTGATGGTGTTGCCATCAGCATCAATGGGCTCCAGAGTTTGGGCACCTTCGTTGGCATTCCCGTTGCCATCGGGGTCTAGGGTTTGAGCTGGATCGGCTGCGAGGGCTGAACCGTTCGGGAATTCAACACCGTCGTCAGAAGGATCCATGACGATCGCCCCGCCTAGGCTGGTGGCGCTGCCTGTCGCCGTGGCTTGGGAGGAGAAGGGAGCGCCGTTGCCGCCGTAGCCCTCGGTGTTGTTGCCGGGGGTGACGCGTACGACATAATCAACCTCGCCAAATTCGCCGGGTTGGAGGGTATCAGCACCGGTTAGCAAGGTGTTGCTGCCTTCCAGAGCTGCTGGGCTTCCTGCGGTGAGGGTTACGCCATTGGCTCCGGTAGGTGCAACTGGGGTTACGCTCAGCACTGTTGTAGCAGTGGCACCGTTGGCCTGACTCACACGGAAGGTGTCAGCAATGCTGGCGTCTTCTGTAATCTGGACGTTATCTAAAGGGACAGAGCCAATGTTTTGAACCAGCTGACGGTAAGTGACGTTGAAGGTGCCGTCGGGGTTGGCTGTAACGTCGGTAACGCGCTTGGAGAGGGCGATCGCGGGCTGGCCAAAGGCGACCGGTGTGGGATCGTTCTCTGTTCCCTGGTTTGCAGGGCTCGTTACGTTTATTGGATTGGTTGTCGTCGATGGACCAGGAGTTCCATCCCCGGCTGAGCCATCGGTTGTGTCACCATCTGCATTGAGGTCGTTGGGTAACTCCACCGCACCATCGCCAAACAAGGTGCGATCGTCAGAGAGGTCAGAAACAGGTACATCTGGGTTTCCTCCCCCAGGGACAAAGGTGCCCGTCGCAGTCACGGTACCGTCGTAAGGAGGATCGGTCGCATCGGGTCCATCTCCCAGGTTTGCACCAGGGGTGACGCGGACCACAAAGTCCACAACACCAAACTCACCAGGGTCAAGGGCGTTAGTCGCGTTACCTGCATCTAGCAGTCCTTGGGTGCCTGTTCCATTGAAAGTTGCATCCGGAACAAGCTGCCTGTAGCCCGTGGTTCCTGCAATCGGATTGGCAGCAGGAGAAGCAATTCCAGGCTGGACGACGAATGATGTAACACCATTACCCGCTGTACGGAAAGTTGCGTCTAGGTCTTCGGTGAGTTGAACTGCACTGAGGGGAACATTGCCCTGGTTACGCACAATTTGGCGATAGGTGACATCAAAAATGCCAGGACCCACCGGTATGGGGATGCCCACAACTTGCTTGGTCACACCAATACGAGGCAGAGCAGGCAAGACGGCAACGGTAACGGTTTCATCTCCAGCGTTAGGACCCCCAATGGCAACCGTGCCACCATTCGCAGCCGTGGTAGTTGCGTTGACAGGGAAATCAACCCCACCAGAGCGATCGGAGGTCGGGTCGTTATCGCCAGCACCGTCTTCTACGGTTGCGCCGTCGTTGGAGATATCTGTAGTGATACCTCCGTTTGGAGTGTTGCCGGTAGCGCTGACTTGAGTGTCATAGCGCAGGGTGCTACCTGTACCAGGGGTGACCTGAAGGGTGTAGGTCAGGGTATTGGCCTCACCCACGGCCAAGGTATTACCGGCCCCCAAGAGCTGTGCATTGGCTGGTGTTGTATTGCCACCGTCATAGGTCGGATTCAGGATCAGACCATCTGCGGAAGCAGGAGCCGTAAAGATGGTGAAGGGGTCTGAGCCCGCTGTGGGGCTAAAAGTGTTATTAACAATCCCGGTACCCGGTGCTATCAAGTTGTCATCTAGTTGAACGTTGCTTAGGGCAGTCTCACCTAGGTTCTCAACTCTGACGCTATAGGTAATATTGAAGGAGCCATCGCCGTTATCTACAACGCTAGTGACATCCTTTGCCACACCAATGATGCCGGGACTAAAGGAGAAATCACTCAGAACACCCAGGCCATGACCCTGGGGATTAGGGGCTAAGGTTTCTCCAGGTAATCCATTGGCAGGGGAAGCCAAAACCCCCGTGCCATAACGAAATTCGATACCGGTAACAGCATTGGCACCACTCGATAGCGTGATATTGCCTTCTGTTGCGTCGCCTTGAGCGCTGTTATTGGCTGCCTCAACGCCCCGGTTATCGTCATTTCCGCCAAAGTTCGCGTCGGGATTCCCAGAACAGCCATCGTTACCCAGTGCGTTGCTCAGGGTCTCGGCTGTAGGGTCCAAGATGCCGCGAAAGGTAAGTGCATTGGCGGGAACCGTGTAGTTGACGGTGCCTGCACCTACGCCTACGCCCAAAGCTTCAACAGTTTCGCCCGTACTAACGGTTGTCGGAGTAACACCGTTTGCGCCTTGTAAGAAACGATTTGAAATGACGTCTTGCCAGAAAAGTTCCCCTGCTGCGTTGGGAGGTAGATTCGGTCCGGAGGTGGGGGGACCATCAATGCGATTACAAGACCTATCAACATCGATAATCGTGTATGTAACTTGCTCTAGTGGAACAGCATTCCCCGCAGCGTTTGTTGCGTTAACCGTCAGCGTCAGGCTCTGAGTTACGTCATCAGGGTCATTTGCTAAGAACAGGTTGCCGTTTGCTTGAGCACCATCCACAGGGAAATTAATGTTCCCAGGAATAAGGGTATCTAACTCGTTGCCCAGAGTAGGTGAAAACCCCTGAGTGACAGCGAAGTCGCCTGTGAAGTCAAAGTTCAGCGTGACACCAGCTTGCTGAAAGGCCGCCGTCTGGACGCCTGGTCCCGGCCATACGTTGCCTCCAGGGGCAGTTGAACTCCAGACAAAATCTACCGCCTGAGCCGCTTCTGCACTTAATAAGCTACCAAGGGCTAATAGCGTACAAGACGCTTTGAAGAGTAAGCGATCAGTCATGGTGCGCTGACGTCGCTTGGCATGCTTTAACGGCTGACCCTGAGGCAGTGCAGGAACATAGTTCACTAGAAGGTTTAAGAGAAATTTGGGGCGAAGTGGGCTCATAATTCAGTCCTGACACACACGTATGTGGGGCAATTCAGCGAAAAAACTTGAAGGAAAATAAGGGAGGCAGCTATTGATTCAATAGCTGCCGGGTGCAGTTAGAACAAAACGCGGGAAACTTCCTGATTGCTGTCTTCCTCTGGAAGCGCTTCTTGAAACTCAGGAGTGACTGATTCCGCTGCGGGGGCGATGTCATTCGCGAGGGGGTCACTGTCGACGGTGCCAAACAACGGTTCTGGGTCCTCTACTGAGTCATTCAAGGCCTGAACATCGTCATTGACTGGCTTGGCCACGGGCGCTTGAATGCCGAAGCCGTTAAACAAACGATTGACCTTGAGGTTCACACCGCCGTAAACGCCACCGTCGGAGCGGAAGCCGCCGAAGTCGCGGTCATCTGCACTGCCGAAGCTATAGCCCAGATAGGCGCGGAGGTCAGGATTGAGGTAGTAACCCAGTTCACCTGCCCAGCCCCATTCGCTGAAGTTAGCGGTGGGTTGGTTGAGCCAGCGAGCCTCTCCAGCGACGTCCCAGCGATAGTCAAATCGGTAGAGAGCGCGGGCTTGGGCCAGAGAAATGCGGCTGTTGTTGCTGAAGCCACCGCTCAAGCTGGTGTCGGTCCAGCGCATGGCGTATTTGCCGTAAAACTCCCAACGCCAGTTGGGGGCATAGATGCCCTCGGCAGAGACGAGGGTTGCGCGGGATTCCGCTCCGGTGCCGATGGAGTCCGGTGTGATATCGCCGTTGACTCGGTGCTCCAATCGAAGTAAGCCGTTGAAGCGATCGCTGCGGGGGTCACGGTAGGCCAAGCCCACGTCGAGGTCTAGGGTATCGCTCAGGCGATCAATGAAGGTTTGGTTGCTAGCGCCTGCGGATTCGATGCGCCCGAGAATGGAGAAGCGATCGTTGATTTTGCCGACGCCTGCTGCGGTGGCTAAGAACAAGTCACCTTCGTCGGCATCGCGGTACTCCAAACGAGCGTTTGCCTTGAAGCGATCGTGGCCGGTGTAGTCCGCCCCAATGCTGTAGGAGCTGCCTTCGCTAAGCCCCAACACGGCTGCAGTTTGACCCTGGGTGAAAGCCGTTTCCTGACGGCTGCCCGCGCCTGTGCGGTTGAACAGGTCATCGAAGATGCGTTCGTAGCCAAGGTTGATCTTCAAGCCAGGGGAGACGGTCCAGCGGTGGTTGAGGCCGATGGCTCCGTAGTTGAAGAAGCCGTTCTGGGTTCCGGCGACGGAGTAGCGACTGGTGAGCGTCGTGTCGTCCGATAGGGCACGCTCAACGATGGTGTCCAGACTGGTGATTGCGCTGTCTTCGATCAGCCCCCCGCCAAAGAACTGGTGAGCCAGGCGTAGCTTGACGCCGGGGAAGGTGTCCCATTCCACACCCAGGGTGGTGCGGTTGGGGTAAAGCTCATCACTGTCGCCAAGGTTGAGTTCGTTTTGGGCGCGGAAGGCGAACTTCTCACCCAGGGGAATCCGGAAGCGGGAGACGATTTGGCTGGAGCTGCTGTCGAAGGTGTTGTCGATGTCGTCGTTGCGATCGCGGTAGACGTACTCCAAGCCTAAATCTGCTCTGCCAATCTCCTGGGTCACTCCAGCGCTGATCGTGAAGACGCTGTTATCGACGCGATTGCCCGATTCTACGACGGGATTGGGGTCAAATAGGTCGAAGAAGCGAGGTCGCAGAACGACGGAATCCCCAAAGTTATTTTCTTGCTCAATGTCAAAGCGAACGAGGGTGCTTTCTCCAGCTTGGGCGGTGCCTTGGATGCCATAGCGAGTTTGGCCCGGCACAAAGCTAAAGGTGGAATCGTTGGAGAAACCATCTTCGGCGGTGCGGTAGAAAGCACGGGCTCGCAGCCAGTCCGTGGGCTTGCCTTCGGCTTCTAGGCGATAGGCGGAACCGTCCACATCACCAAGGAATTCCACACCGTTGCTGGAGCGGGCGTATTCCGCGATTAAGCGACCGTCGCTGCCCAGGGGAATGAGGAAGTCTAGACCAAAGAGGGAAAAGTCGCGATCGTCTTGGTCTTCGTTCAAGTAGGAAGCGCCAATCCAGCTTTCTTGTCCCAGCTCGCGGGAGAAGTTGTACTGAAGGCGGCCCGCTAGGAGACCATTGTTGTTGTCGTTGCCGTCATCCTCAAACTCATAAGTGGTGACGACCTTGCGAACGAGGGTATCGCCGAAGGGGTCAAACTCCGTGGCGAGGATGGGGCGACGGAAGACGATGGAACCGCGATCGTAGTCGATGTCATAGTCGCGACCGCGCTGGAGTGCTTTGCGTTCGACGACGAAACCGGGGCGGTTAATCTCCTCGGTTTCAACAAAGACGGTTTCACTTCCTGCCACAATCAATCGCTTGGAGAGGAAGTAGAGGCCGCTGGTGCCATTGGGCACAATGCTGTCCCGACGATAACCATCAATATCGTTGGCGTAGGCTGCGGTGACTTGCAAGCCGCCGAAGCTGTAGTTCGCCTTGGCACCGTGGAGGGTGCGAGTTGTGGCGGAGAACAACTGGGAGGGACGGGAGAACTCGCTGGTTAACCAGTCGCCCCACATGATGAAGTCCGGCTCAGCACCCGGAATAATCGAAGTGCGCTCCAGTCGAGCAAAGAAACTGTCCTTTGAAGGCGTCAGGTCGTTAATCTCGGAGCTGTCACCGTAGACGGGGTAGCGGTTATCGCAGGTGGAGCTGTTGCTAAACAGACCGCCCGTGCCATCGCAGTCATCGTTGAGGCTCCGGTCCAAGTTAACTGCCCCCGTGAACAACCACTCGCCGAGGGTACCGATCGCGAACAGGCCACCATTTACATCTACGCCATAGTCGTCATCATCGTCGAGGAAATCCTCAAAGGGAGCGTAGAAGTTGGTGTTACCCCTGCCAATACGTAGGTCCAAACTACCGGAGACCAAGCTGGGACGCAGGTTGGCGATGAACTCAATAGAGGTATAGGCCTCAACCGCTTCTAGAGAAGCAAGAGGCTTATAGGGAGTATTGGGCAGCGGGAGATTATCTGTCTCCCGAGGGCGAGCCTCAGCATCCAACTCCAAATCCCACTGGGGGTTAATGGAAGCCCGAACATTAACCCATTGGGCCGTCAGGGGAGATTGGAGGCGAGCTTGGAAGTCGCCGTCTCTGGCAACAACCTGGAAACCAGGGCGGTCTTCATCGGCATCTTCGCCCATGAAGCGACCTGCCGCTGCAGTAAGGGTTACCAAGACATCTTCGCTGTAGGGATTGCCATCAGCATCCACGACTTGACCCTGGATGAGGGCAGTGGTGCGACCATCTGCTGGAGTCCGTTCTACTTGGAGGAACTCAATCGCAGGAATTGTCCCATTGGCAGCACTACTGGCGCTATTGGTGAGAGGTTCAACCTCGACTTCACCATCATAGTCAGACCAAGCGGGGGGACGACCCAGGTCCTGGCGTTCTTCAAAGGAGCGACCACCGACAAAGTCAGAATCAGGATCTGCGGTGGAAGGTGTCCCGAATTGGTCACGCTTGATCCATCGGTCTGCTTCATCGGAAGCATCTATGGAGTCTGAGAGATCAACTGTCTCGTCAGGATCAACGGGCTCAATAAAGAGGGGATCGGATTCGCTGGATTGGGAGAGCTGCTGGAAGAACGTATCCGACTCAGTGGAAAGAGGCTCTTTTACGGATTCAGTCTCTGTCGTGGAAGCGACAGCAGACTCTTCTAGAGAAGCATTGGCCTTTACGGGGGCAGACAGCTCAAGGAGAGCATCATCACTTTGCTCAGTGGGTTCTGAAGCTAGAGCTGTACCGGGTCCAATTAGACCTAGCAAAGAAGCAGTGAGGCCTAGGCTCAACCAGGCACCCTGGCGAGACCAGCGATTGGCCTGGTCAGTTGCACCGAGGCCACCCTCGGTTTCACCGAGGCCACCAGCCATGCTCCGATGCCAATATTCGAGCAACTCGAGGAACATCAAATTTTTCATAGTCACTTCTGGCGAGGGTCGCGCGACGAACGCATCACGATTGGGGACAAAAGAGAAGTCGATTCGGAATCGAAAAGTTCGGCCTGAAACGCTAGAAGAGCGCAGGTACCGGTGCTGGCTGTTCGGGTTCTGGCTCTGGCTCTGGCTCAGGAATTGGAATGGGCTCAGGCTCGGGCACTGGGATGGGAGCGGGCTCGGGTTCTTGAATTGGCTCGATCTCGGCTAAGGGCTGGAGACCAAAGTTCATCCGACGAGTTGCACCAGGTGCCATGTTGACCCAACGAGACACACTGTCTCGTTCAATGAAATTGGGGTCTGGCGTGATTTGATAGCCCGGCACGCTGGTGTAGTCGAGGGTTCCGACTCGACGACCCGGGCGCAGACAGTTCACCGAGTAGAGACCTTCTTCGTCTGTGGTGATGCGGTTGCCATCGTCTAGGAAAATGACTGCGTAGGGGACGCCAATTTCTCCGGGTTGCTGGAAGCCGTCCATGTTGTCATCGACAAACACACGACCTAGGAGGGTGCCACAATTGCTAGCGATGCCGGGGCGAATGCGCAGACGGTGGGTGTCGCTATTGGTTGACGTTCCGTTCGAAAGAAGTCCCAAGGCGATGTTTCGACCGCTACCGCGTATGGCATCTGGAGTGACTTCTGCGGCGTACACCACATCCAGTACGCCACCAGGGGGGATGGATACAGGGTTCGCAAAGGCAGCGTTGAAACCTCTTGTGCCCAGGGTTTGAACCGCTCCAAAAGTCTCCTCTGTGGTTCCACTGCCTGCTTGCAAGATTGCTCTGAGAGAATCCTGCTGCAAGTTCAGACCCTGGGGTAAGTCATCTTGGATGGATTCAAGAGTCGCCGCTGCATTGCCTCGGTTCGCGAAAATCAAACGATAGACTACGGTGTCGCCCGGCTCGGCTGAGGAGCGATCGCCGGTTTTGACGAGTTCCAAGTTAGCGGTGCCAGTCGACACGATGGCCGGATTTGACTGAACATTCGTTCCTGACGTGCTATCAGAGCCAAAGGCTGTATTGGTAACCAGGTTTTGCGCAGTTAGGCGAAGCGGTGTCGCTAGGGCGGCCAGAGGAAGGGTGATCGCTAGGATCAACCGACCCCGACTCCGTAGCTGCATCCAAAAATTCATCGGCTTGCAGGGATGTAAAGACACAGAAGGACCCGAAAAAAGCGTTTTGTGAAAGCAGACGTTCCTTGCGGAATTACCAGGGGAAGTGCGCCCAAAGTTTAAGCAACCTTGGAGAATGCTTTCTCCCTGTCAAAAATCCCCATAAATCTACATTGGTTTTTTGGAATCTACAAGCTTGCACGCAAATGATGCAGCCCTGCCCTGGGGGGTAATACACAAAGCCTAGGTGGGTGAGTGAAAAGTAGGTTTTGTTTAAGCAACTCGGCTGATTCGCGATCGCTTAGACGAACAAATATATTGAGTATAAAAGTACCGAAAAGCTCGATGGTGACTAGCCTGAGGCATCATTCAGCGGCCTCAGGCCTCTGCTCAAAAAAGAAAAATAATATTAATTTTTTTCATCCCACAACATGGCTTGATATGCGTTTAAGAGGAGTACGAAGGGAGTGATTGGGGGACAATGTGCATAGGATCACTGAGTCTCCATTCCATGACTTTTACGTGGCACGAGAATCGAAAGAATCCCCTTGTCAAGGGAGGTCAAGCCTCCTGAGGCCGAAATAGAGAGCCCTTGGGGACTCAAAAGGCTAGTAATTGTTTCAAATTGCAACGTCTTTAGGGAGTAAGCCTTTTGGGCTGCCACTAGGGGCTCAGTTGCTTGAGCAATAAGGACTTGACCCATCCTTGCTTCCATGGCAAGAGGTGATCTTTTTCTATGGGAAAAGGAACATTGTGATGACCTTTTTTCACCTTAGTGCTTGTGCTCGCGGGCTTAGAATTCGCGGCGCTGGAAGATCAGTGTTGAGCCTGCCAGGAGAAAGGCAATGTAAACAAAGGCGTAGAGCGCGAGCGCACCCAGTCCCTGGGCATTGGGTAGATTGCTGTAGATCGCGTCATTGCGGAGGTTGAGGCGGTCCAGGTCCGGGACGACGAGGTAGAGGCTGCGGACGGCCTTTTGCAGACCTGGGTTTTCGGCAATGGCAGCCAGTTTAACGAGGTCGGGGCTGAGGTGGCCGACGGCGTAGATCGCAAAGGTCAGTAGGGTGGTGAGCAGGGGACTCATGGCAGAGCCAAAAAGCATGGCAACTGCGGCTAGGAGGCTCTGCTCTAGCCAGAGAAAGACGAGGGATAGGGACAGGGGAACGATGTCAAAGGGGACGGAGTAAGCTCGCAGTAACAGGAAGTAGATGGCTCCCATGGCTGCAATGAGCAAGGCTAATACAGCGGAGAGGCCGAGGTGCTTGCCCACGACAAATTCACTGCGGCTCATGGGCTTGGCGAGGAGAACTAGGACGGTGCGTTTTTCGATTTCTTTGTGGATGAGGCCACTGCCGACGAAGACGGTAACGACGAGGCTGATTAGGGCGATCGCTCCCAGGCCCAGATCCAATAGAACCTTGCTCGTAGCGAGGCTGGAAAGCTCCGGGACCAGCCGCCCTGCTAATAGCATGATGAGTGCAAAAAGGCCGACGAGGTAGAGGACGCGATCGCGCAGGACTTCGCGGAAGACATTGCTGGCAATGACGAAGAGGCGGCGGAGGTTCATGGTGAAAGGCTGGGCAGTATGGCGAATGGCGACTTAGGGAAGGGAGAGCTGGATCTTTCGGAAGTTTCTAGAGGAGCGGCGCAGCTTCAAGATCTTCGATCACCTCTTCTTCGATCACCTCCTCCTGTTCTGCTCCAGGAATGATGGCGCTGTCCGGGTCGTTGGGATTGGTGACAACAATGATGCTGCCGGGGCAGTTAATGCTGGCCCGCTTGCTGCTGCCAAAATCAATGATGCAGGTGTGCTTGACCATGTGGCCTGCTTCTTTAACGCGCGGACCAATCCAGCGGGCTCGCAGTTCCACTTGGTAATCCGCGTTGTTATAGGTGGGCTCGCTAACAAGGGTTTCTAATTGCCAAAAGCTATCGTCTTGGAAGCGGGGTAGGCGATCGCCAGTGGTGCGCCGATTGGCCAGGGTATTCATGACAGAGTCCCGAAAAATCAGGGGATCATTCTGATTGTCCAGGAGCCAGCGTTCCACTTCGGACTGGGTTTTGAAGGTGGTGTTTTGCTTGAGCTGCTGTTCCATTTCCTGGACGATGTTGCGGCCTCGGGCAAAGTCACGGTCTTCCCTCGAACGCTGCATGATGAAGTAGCTGCTGTTGAAGCCTTCGCCCCAGATGCCGGGGTAATCGACGAGCCAATCGTTGATGCGGAAGCCAAAGGTGATCCAACTAGTGAGGAGCAGATTCGCCAGCAGCATGATACAGAGATTTTGGCGTACCCGGAGCTTGCTCGGGATGGCGAAGCCGCGCTCAATATCAATAAATTCAGGGAAAGCCGCGATCGCTGCAGAAATCATTGGCCAAGTCATCAGCGCGACTTTGGGCAGGACGTAATCTCCCCTAACAAAGAGGAAGAGACAAACCAAGGAGCCCGTAATCCAGGGACCTAGATTTTGCCCCAAAAGCTTGACCGGTTGTTCTGCGGTGAGCCAGCCCACAGCCAGGATCAAGAACATCCAGCTAAAGCTGGTGAGGATGTCATGGACTGAAATGGGAGCCTTGACCTGCTCTGGAGCTCTGGCAGCCTGGGCCAACAGCCAGGCCAGGAGGCTCATCCACAGAGACGTCTGCCAAGAGTAAAAGCTCGTTGGGCGCAGCATCCCCCACAACGATTGCCAAAACGATTGCAGCAGAGTCTTCATGGGTCAGGTGATTTGCCGGGGAGACAGCATGGAATGGAGGTTCATCGATCGAGGAATGCCAGTTCTAGTTAATGAAATTGGCTCGCTGGAGCACCAAGAGCATTAAGAGAATAGCTCCGTAGCTGTAGCCATTTGCCTTGAGCAGGGCGTTGCTGCGGTAGCGAGAAGTCTCGGAGCTACGGTAGCGGGTGAGGCGGTCAAACTTCACCTGGGTGGTGTCATGCTGCTGGGGCGGGCTTGAGGGAGACCAGATGCGAATAAAGAAATTCATCGCCTGGAGTTCGAGGAAGAGGGTACCGAGGAAGGTACAAAAAGCCAAAACCGGCGCAATGACTGAGATATCTAGGTTGCCAAAGACCTGATTGAAAAACACAAAGCTCATGGCAGCCATGCGCCAGTCTTCTGGCAGGAAAGGCTCCAGCCCCAGAAAAAGACTCCAGCCAAACACGGTGCTGACGAGGTTGATTGCAAAAGAATAAATGACGCAGCCGGACTTACTCATACCGAATTGACGCTCGAAGACAGCTGCTTCGATCGCTACGGCGACGGTGAGGAAGAGAGCCTGGAGCACAATGGCCCGGAGTGGAAGCACCAATTCGAAGGGAGGCATGGTTGGCTGTGCATCAAGTCTGGTGAATTATAGTGCCTCGGGGCCAAGCTGCCCACTGGGGTAAAGGAATTGTTTGGAAAGAGGCTCAAATACCGGATTGGGTCTCTCGGTGAAATGGGATGCGGTTCACAAGGAATCAATAATTCATCAATAATGGGGAGCAAGGTAATGAGTCTTAGGCAATCAGAGGTCTCCGTGGCTACATCCTAATGCTCCGTTGCCCGTGACCTATAAACTGCCCCTAGCCCATGACCCAAGCGGGAATCGGAATTCGCACTGCCCAGGAAACCTCGGGGCGCGCCACGGGGCAAATTCACGTCTATGACGGGGCAGGAAAGGGCAAGTCCCAGGCCGCTTTGGGGGTGGTGCTGCGTTCGATTGGCTATGGCATTAACAGCAATCGCCAGACGCGGGTGTTGCTGCTGCGGTTCTTGAAGGGGCCGGGGCGGACCTATGACGAGGATGCGGCGATCGCGGCTCTCCAGCAAGGTTTTCCCCACTTGATCGATCAAGTGCGCACAGGCCGGGCGGAGTTCTTTAGCGCGGAAGAGATCACTCGCTTTGATAAACAAGAAGCCCAGCGGGGTTGGGCCGTGGCCAAGGGTGCTATTTCCTCCGAGCTCTATTCCGTGGTGGTTCTAGACGAACTGAACCCGCTACTGGATCTGGGGCTGCTGCCCGTGGATGAGGTGGTGCGAACGCTGAAGAAGAAGCCCCAGGGATTAGAAATTATTGCCACGGGTCGAGGGGCTCCGCCTCCGCTGCTCAAGATTGCCGATTTGCATTCTGAGATGCGGCCCCACCACCATGACAGCCCAGCGGTGAAGGGCATTGAGGTCTATACCGGTGAAGGGAAGGGGAAGTCTACGAGTGCGTTGGGTCGGGCGTTGCAGGCGATCGGCAAGGGCATTAGCCAGGACAAGTCCCACCGGGTGCTGATTTTGCAATGGCTCAAGGGGGGCAGTGGCTATACCGAAGATGGCGCGATTTCTGCCCTGCAAAAGAGTTATCCCGACTTGGTCGATCACCAGCGTTCTGGACGGGATGCCATTGTTTGGCGGGGGCAGCAGCAGGCGATTGACTATGTGGAGGCGGAGCGCGGCTGGGAAATTGCCAAGACAGCGATCGCATCGGGCCTCTACAAGACCATCATCCTAGATGAACTCAACCCCACGGTTGATCTAGAGCTACTGCCCCAGGGACCGATTGTGAATGCGCTCTTGCGCAAGCCCCGCGATACCCAGGTGATTATCACGGGACGCTGCAAGAATGCCCCGGATTACTTCGAGTTGGCCTCCGTCCATTCGGAGATGGTTTGCCACAAGCATTACGCTGAGCGGGGCGTAGACCTGAAGCGAGGTGTGGATTATTGAAGACGGCGACGGACCAATAGGTCAATCGTGTTTTGTTGGGACGAAACATTGAGTCCCCATGAATGTGGCCGTGGCGGTATTTTCTCGCTGCACTTCAAATTTGGCCTGGGTTCAGCTTACTTTTGTGAAATCCCCTTAAGACATTCAGCCAGAGCCTCTGTGAAATCTCCATTCACGGTAGCTTCTTGGCAGTGGTGTGGAAGCTAGCGGCATGATTGAACAAAGTTGGGCTCGAAAGATTAGCCTGCACTTCTTAAATGGTTGGTTCGGAGGGCTACTTGGGGTTGCGCTGGCTCTAGCGGTGACCCAGCCTGCGGCTGAATCCCAAGAGAGGGCGTCCTCTTCTATCACTAGAGCTCAGCCTCGACAGGTCCAGTCTTTGGAATTTCTGGGAGAGGCGAAGTTCGGCGGGCGCAGTTTGCTCTTGGATGAGGTCTTGTTAGGTGGCTTTTCTGGCTTAGCCTACGATGCCGACAATGAGATCTTTTACAGCATCTCCGACGATCGCGGCAAAGAGGCTCCGGCACGCTTTTATCGCTTACAAATGGATCTGACGGGCGATCGCTTCAATCCGCTGCAAATCCGCTTCCTTAGACACCAAACGATCCGCCAGCCTGACCAAAGCGTTTTTACGCCTAACACCATTGACCCTGAGGGCATTGCCTTAACGCCCCAGTCCACACTATGGATTGCTTCGGAAGGCGTTGCTTTCGCAGGAATTTTGCCTTTTCTACGGGAGTTTGATCTGGCAGGGCGACAGGTGCGATCGCTCCCGATCCCTAGGCGCTACTCTCCGAGCCCAGACTGGGGCGTGGCGAATAACTTGGGCTTTGAAAGCTTGGCCCTGACGCCGAGTGACAAGTATTTGATGACGGCAACGGAGAATGCCTTGACTCAAGATGGACCCAAAGCAGCAGTAGGGGAAAGCAGCCCGTCGCGACTGATACTGTTTGATTTAAAAACGGAGCAGCTTGCCGGGGAATATCTCTATAACACTGACCCCGTGGTGGCTCCGCCTAATCCACCAGAAGGGTTTGCGGCGGCGGGGCTGGTGGAGTTGTTGGCTCTAGATGACGATCGCTATTTAGCCCTGGAGCGTATGTATGCGGCGGGCTCTACTGGAATGCCGGGGGATAACGGCATGAATGTGCGGCTTTATGAGGTGGACCGTAGCCGGGCCACGGATATTCAGACGAGTAATAGCTTGCTGGAAACTGGGCTGGAGAATATTGTCCCGGTGGAGAAGCAGTTGGTTCTGGACCTGGCGACGTTGGAGGTTCCCTTGAGTAATTTGGAGGGGATGAGCTTTGGGCCGAGGTTGACGGATGGGCGGCGATCGCTGCTGATGATTAGCGATGATAATTTTGCGGCCGATCAGTTCACCCAAGTTTTGCTATTTGGGGTGAATGAGTAAGTTCTGAACTTTGCTTCTAACGACAGCCCAAATACTGACTAAATGCCCAGCCTGATTGACCTGCTCCGGTGGTCACTTCTAGCCAAGCGCCATCACGGCGTTGGGCGGTTACGGTTGCTCCGGGGGCGAGGGTGTTGATCACTGGACCGTTGGCATAGCTACGCAGGTTGAGGACTGCATCGGCAGGTAGCTGAACTTGGCGCTGGGCGGTGGCGCAGCCAGTGACGCCATTGCTAGTCGGTGTGGTGGAGGCGGCTAGGGCGATGGGAGTGGCGTTGTTGTTAGTGACTGGGCGTTTGCTTCTGGCAGCGGTGGAGTCATTTTGGCCGTTGACAAGGAAAAGCACGAAAGCTAGGCCAAGGCCAATTTTGAGCTGGTTTTGGGTGAGTTTTTTGAGCATGAGGCTTGGGCTGACGCTGGGGCGGAACAGGGGTGCCAATAGGCGATCTGTGTGGAGATGCCTTCAAGGCTGAGCCGTAGAGAGGCCGAGACCTTGCAGGTGCTGTGTGTGGTGTGAGGAGTTGGGGGTTAGTAGGAGCTACAGGGACTGCAAAGCTAATTCCAAATTCGCCGGTAACGATATATACAAGGATTTTGCTTGGCTTACTGATTGTCCGCTGCTCAAAGAAAATTTGCAAAACAAAAAGCCCCCAGGAACTAACCTGAGGGCTT
>CALIGI010000070.1 GCA_938021205.1 uncultured Pseudanabaenaceae cyanobacterium | reverse complement strand
ACCAAGTAACCTTGCCAGCCCCGCAGGGCCAAGCGCACCAAAATCGTCCCCAGCAGCACCGCAGATAATAGATTGAGCCCGTCGATCACCGGCATCTCTGCACTGACGAGCTGTAAGGCCTGGCCTAAGGCTTGTACTTTCAGCCCCTCACAGACGGAAGCATTAGTCTGGCATTGGATGAAGGTGATTGCCTGGCCAATGACGATGGGCTGGATCGCTCCAGCGATCGCCACAGGCACGAGCAGAATTAAAGAAATTGTCAGCAGCCGACCGTTCTGCTTGGCATAGGGAATGAGGCGTTTGAAGAGCTGCCAGTCATTCTCACGGCGGTGGTTGGAGGCTACGGTCATGGGAAAAGGCGATTGCTTGCAGGCTTCCGACGGAAGCGGGGCTTTTCCAGCCTAACGTTTTATTCGAGGGAATCGTTAAAAGGTAGTGGGTAATACAAAGCGGCAAAAATCTCTGATTACCCACTCCCGAAGGTTTATGACTGACCTGACCTACATTTCGTAGACGTTAGGCTTGCCGTCTTTGACTTCGCCCACGAGTACGACATCGACTACGTCCACAAACAGACCATTTTCCAATACGCCAGGGATGTTGTTGATGGTTTGCTCCATCTCAGCGGGGTTAGGGATGCTGGTGAACTTGACGTCGATGATTAAGTTGCCTTGGTCGCTGACCACAGGACCGGCCTTCTTGACGCCCATGCGCAAATCGCACTTGCCGCCCAGGTTCTCCAGCGCCTTCATCACAGGGGTCATGGCCATGGGAAGTACTTCCACAGGCAGCAAGAAGGTAGAGCCTAGGCTCTTTACCAGCTTGCCGTCGTCGACAACAACGATAAATTCTTTGGCCAGGGAATCAACAATCTTCTCCTGAGTGTGAGCAGCACCGCCGCCCTTGATCAGGTTCTTATTGGGGTCCACTTCGTCAGCGCCATCGATCGCCACATCCATATGATCGGCTTCGTCCAAGCTGATCAAGGGAATGCCATACTTCTTAGCTAGAACGCGAGCCTGGAAGGAGGTGGGGATGCCTTTAATGTCCTTGAGGTCGCCGGAGGCTATGCGCTCGCCGATGTACTGAATGGCATAGGCGGTGGTGGAGCCGGTGCCTAGGCCAACAATGGAACCCGACTTGACCCTGGCTGCGGCAGCGCGGCCCACTTCTTGTTTCATCAATGTGACGGGATCAGGGCTAGACATGGCGATCGCTCCTCAAATTACTGCGATTCTAATCATAGGGGAGGTTGGCATGGGAGAGAATCGCGATCCCAAGGGAAGCTTGCTACGCAACCGCCTTGGCTCACAGCTCCACCATCATTTAGAGCAGCCAGTCAAATAGTTCGCCGAGGGGCAGTTGAAAGGCTTTTGCGAATTCGGGAATGGGTAGAGTTTGCGCTGGATCCTCAATAATTTCTGTGGGGCGATCGGGCCAAAAAATCAGAACGCAGCGCTCCTGGGGGTCAATCAGCCACCCCATTAAGGCTCCATGCTTGAGGCAGTGCAGAATATTTCGAGTGACTTTTGTTTGGCTTTGCTTTGGAGACAGAACCTCAACGGTCCAATCTGGAGCCAGTTCAAACTCATTGGCAATTTCACCATTGGCATCTCGGGCGATGCGAGACCAGACAAACACCGCTGCATCTGGAATCGTTGAGCGTCCACCAAAGGTGCAGCGTAGTTCTGCAAAAGCCCGAGCCGTTGCGCTGGGTTTGAGGATTACATTGGCGTTCGCGACAAACTCGCCCTGAAGAACGCTGTGTTTTCCCTTGGGCATGGGCTTCTGAGTAATTTGACCGTCAACATATTCGCTAGCAGGCTTCGTTTCCGGCAGCGCCAGAAAGGCTTGCAGCGTCAGCTTCTGGGGAGGTGCCTGGACCATTTCTGTATCCCTTGCGAGGATGAATGCGAGCTTTGCTTTGCACAACCATTGTAGAACTTTGGAACTGGTCCTCTCTTGCAATGAAAGAATCCCGCCAGAACAAGGTTAAGGACTTTGGGCATTGGGAGCATTTGTCTGACCTTGCTTTGTTAAGGCCTTGCAACTATCGCAATGCGCTGCGTCGCTGGGTTAGGAGACCATATTGAGGGCTAAAGAGAAACGCTAGGGTAAAGAACCCTGAAGCTACAAGGGCGATCGCAGGTCCAGAAGGCAAGTTCACCCAATAGCTCAAATACATCCCGCTAATGCTGGATAGAATGCCAATACCTGCCCCCAAAGCCATCACCTGATTCAACCGATTTACCAGCAAATAAGCCGTTGCTCCAGGCGTAATCAACAACGCCAACACCAGCACGACACCGACAGCTTTTAAGCTCGCCACCACCGTCAGAGAAATCAGCGACATCAAGCCAAAATTCAACGCATTCACCGGTAGACCCGCCACCTGAGCGCCCTCTGGGTCAAAGGTATAAAACAGAAGTTCCTTGTACAACAGTCGAACGACCAGCGTGACGATGATGGCAATGATGGCTGTATCCCTCACATCGCCCCAGGTTACGCCGAGGATATTGCCAAACAGGAAGTGGTTGAGGTCAATCTTGTTGTCTTTTTGGATCAGCGTAATTAGCGTCACGCCCGCTGCGAAAAACGTAGACAGGACAATGCCCATGGCCGCGTCTTCTTTGATTGGCGACTTGGTACGAATCCAAGCAATGATAGTCGTGCCGAGCATTCCGCTGAGGAAGGCTCCGACAAAGAGGTTGATGCCTGCCCAATAGGCGATCGCTAACCCTGGCAAAACAGAATGGCTAATCGCATCACCCAGCAAGGCCAAGCGTTGCACTAGCAAGTAGCTGCCAACGACTGCGCAGATGAGGCCGACTAGGATGGCAACAATGAGCGATCGCTGCATGAATTCAAATTGCAGCGGTTCAATCAACAGATTAATCATCGTTATTACGCCGCTGCACCGACCCAACCCCCATAGGCCCGCTGCATAAATTCACTCTGCAACACCTCATCCCGTACGCCACTGGAAATCACCTCACGATTGAGCAAAATCACCTCATCAAAATTCTTGATCGTCGGTCCCAAGTCATGGTGAACCGCTAGGACAACTTTGCCCTCATCCGCTAGCTCATGGAGGATGTCAAACAACACCGCCTCAGTCTTCTTATCCACGCCCGTCAGCGGTTCATCCAAAAACAGCACATCCGCCTCCTGGGCCAGTGCCCGTGCCAGAAAAATCCGCTGCTGCTGCCCGCCCGAAAGTTGACCAATGGGGCGATAGGCAAACTCTTCCATGCCCACTCGCTTCAGCGCCGCCTTGGCTGCATGTTTGCTGGTAGAGCTGAACTTGCGTAGCCAGCCGGACTTGCGCACGCGGCCCATCATCACCACATCCCAAGCCGTGGCAGGATAGCGCCAGTCAATTTGGGCTCGCTGGGGTAGGTAAGCCAAGCGCTCTCGCTGGGCTAGCAGGGATTCTCTGCCCCAGCTCACCTCCCCCTGGGCGGCGGGAATCAAGCCCAGCATCGCTTTCATTAATGTGCTCTTGCCTGCGCCATTGGGACCGACAATACCCGTCAGCTTGCCGGGCTTCACCGCTACGCTGATGTCTTCCAGGGCATGGAGGTCGCGATAGAACACGTCCAAATGGCTGACGCGGATCGGCGCAATAGCTTCAGTGCTATGCGTTGCAATCCGCGCTGGCTGGAATGCCCTCGCCGGAGATGATTGAAGGCTGGGCATGAACATTGTTATATCACTGAAAATGAAAAGAAAATGAAATCTCTTGTCCCAGTATAGAACAGGCTTTTAGGGAAAATGAAAAGAAAATGAAAAGATACTTACATTCCGACATCTTTTAGCTAAACCCATGAATGGAGGCTCAGCTCAACTCCGTGCCTAGAATTCCACAGCCTGGATGGGGCCATAGAATGGAAGTGACCTGGCGATCGCGAGCCGACCCATGCGGTTTATCAACCCCAAAACCGACTTTGCCTTCAAAAAAATCTTTGGCTCTTCTCAGAGTCAAACGGTGCTGATCAGTTTTCTCAACGGGCTGCTTTACGATGGCCAGCCCACCATCGAAAGCCTAGATATTCTCAATCCCTACCAAGCCCCTCGGGTGAGGGGGATGAAGGATACCTATCTGGATGTGAAGGCTCAACTGGCCGATGGCACCAGCGTTATCATTGAAATGCAGGTGCTTAACATCGAAGGCTTTGAGAAACGTATTCTCTACAATGCTGCCAAAGCCTATTCGACCCAGCTTGGCAGCGGAGAGGACTATCGCTTACTCAATCCTGTGATTGCTTTAACCATCACAGATTTTGTCATGTTTGAGGAGACAGAACCCTATCGCTCCAGTTTCATTCTCAAAGAAAAGAACTTTCTCTTTGACTATCCTGCCCATGATCTAGAGCTGGTGTTTGTCGAGTTGCCAAAGTTTGAGCGGTCGATTGAGGCCGTGAACGGTCTTGCTGAACAATGGCTGTTTTTCCTTAAACATGCCAAACAGTTAGAGGAAATTCCTGAGAATTTTGAAGCGGTTCCAGCTCTACGCCAGGCGTTTGATTTTGCGAGTCAAGCGAATCTGACGCCCGATGAGCTGGAGGATTTGGAGCAGCGAGAAATGTTTATCCACGATCAGCGCAATGCCGTGGGATTGGCTTTGAAGCAGGGGCTGGCGCGGGGGATTGAGCAAGGAATTGAACAGGGTGATCGCCAAGCTCAGCGGCGCATTGCCCAGGAATTACTCTTAGTCCTGGATGATGCCGCCATCAGTCAAACCACCGGTCTGAGCTTGACTGAGGTGCAAGCATTGCGTCAAGAAAATCTTGGGATCTAGTGGCTCTGGGCTATTTGGACCTTTCGGATATGACACGCTTGGCTTCGCGGGCGATCGCGAATCAACCTGAGTTCGATCAATTCTGGAAGCATCGCCCAAGCCAGCCAGGAATGAATTTCCAGACTCAGACGCAGATGTTGGCTAAAGCCGACCGACCTAATAAGGAGCAAGGATTTCTATGAAGGCCATCTTAATGACCGTAGACCGTAGGGGGGATTGAAGCCTCCATAAACCAACAATGCCGGAGGCAAACTTTGCCCTGCTTGGGTTTCATGTTGCAAGCCAACCTGACAAGATGCTTATGACGGTCTAATTTAAGCCTCGTTCCTAGGTTGCTGCTCCCTAGGTCGGAGCTAGCCTAACTGCTTGTTCAACTCAGCTCAGGTTAGGGACTTCCTATTTTTAAACCATCCTGAAATCTTGCCATTGCTAACCTGAGTTCGGCAGTCGACAAACCGACCTCATCCCCTAACCCCTTCTCCTAAGAGAGAAGGGGAACCGAACGCAAGCAAGCTGTTTCCAGAGC
>CALIGI010000069.1 GCA_938021205.1 uncultured Pseudanabaenaceae cyanobacterium | reverse complement strand
CTCGGACGATTCCCATCGCCCAATTCTGGCCCTGAAGAGTGCTGGGGAAACAACACAGACCACAGGTCAACCAACATTGTTGTTGCGGTTGCCGGGGGATTGGTTGTTGCGGTTGGCAGAGCGACAGTTCCTAGGATTGTTGATCCAAGACCCGCCGCGTTTGCCCTGCCTGCCCCGTTGATATTTTAGGCCGATATCCAAGCTTTCAGGAGATGGCTTTTCCAAAGTTAACCTGAGCCGCTTAAGGCCACAGCCACAGCCCAGAAACCGGGTATTTAACAGAGATATCCCAGATGAGCACAACCATTCACGCAAATACCCGGTTTCTAAACAGCCACAGCCACAGCCCAGAAACCGGGTATTTAACAGGGATATTTGAAAGGAATATAACCAGTCACGCAAATACCCGGTTTCTAACAGCCAAAGCCAAAGCTGAAGACAGATGTCTCTGCAACAGATTTGATCGCGCTACGCGCGAAGGGCCAAACAGCCCCAAGAAAAATCCACAAAGGGCAAGAGGGCAAAAGAGCAAAGAGCTAGAACAGCCCTGGGGAAACAACACAGACCACACGGAAACCGAAATCGAAGTCGCGGTAGCCGTGGGATAGGCTGTAGCGGTAGGCAGAGCGACAGTACCCAGGAATGACGATCCAAGACCCGCCGCGTAGCACATACAACTCCTTGTCATCAGCATCAGCTATCCAAGCAGAACCATCCGTTGGAGCACCCTCGTAGTTGCTATGCCACCTATCGGCACACCACTCAAACACATTGCCATGCATGTCGGACAAGCCAAAGACATTGGGCAGAAAGCTCCCCACATCCGTCGTCTGCTCTCGATACGCCCCTTTTGGCCCATCAGCATAGCTGTAGTTGCCATCGTAATTCGCTAAATCAGGGGTAATAGTCTCACCAACATGAAACGGCGTAGTCGTCCCACCACGACAGGCATATTCCCACTCCGCCTCGCTAGGCAAACGATAGTCCCGCCCCGTCCTCTCACTCAATTTCTTGCAAAAGGCCTGGGCATCATTCCAACTCACCTGCTCAACTGGACGCTGATCGCCCTTAAAGTTCGCCGGATTCTCCCCCATCACCGCCTCATACTGCACCTGAGTCACCTCAAAACGCCCCATCGCAAACTCCGGCACCGTCACCTCATGCTGCGGCCCTTCGTGATCCAAGCGATCTTCCTCATCCACTGGCGACCCCATCATGAACTTCCCCGCTGGAATCCGCACCATCTCCAGCTCCACCCCATTCCCCAGATCCTCCTGAAAGGTATCCACCGAAACAGGCTGCTGTTCAAGAATTTCACCCTTAGCATCCACAGTCACTGCTTGACGCCCTCGTAAGCCCAAACCCGATAGACCACGCCACAGCCCCACCAGCCCTAAACCAACGCCACCAAAGCCCAACGTCCTTAAAAAAACTCTACGCGGGAATAGTTGACCTGGAACCTTTTTCGCAGGCGCTTTAGGCTTTCGCGGCAACGTCGCAGTCTGAGCTTGCCTTTGTTGCTTTTCAGGCTCCGCCGCAGGTCGTGGCAACGGCTCTACTTTCATCTCTTCCCTTGGAACAGGTGTGGTCCTCGGCTTCGGCTTTGGCGGCTTCGGTGCAGTTACAGGTCGAACCTTAATTTGCCGCTCTTGCACAATCAACTGTTCAATCTCGCTCGCATCCTCCTCACCCAGCAACAAGTTTTGCCGAATCTTATCTAGCTGTCGTCGAGACCGTTCACTCGGCAAAAATCCATCCCCTACCCCCTGCTCAAAATACTGTCGATATTGACCTCGCTGCTTGGCCCGAGCCAGATAGGGAGACTGGACCTTACTCTCAATCTGGCGAGCAAGACTCACATTTACGCCCAATCTCTGACGTCGCGTATCCAGCACTCCCCACTCTAAGGACCCTTCCTTAATAACCCCATCAAATCTCAACCCTAATTCCTCATCCAGCTCCTGGAATAACTCATCTACAGCACGCCGATACTCCAACAGCGGGTCTGCCTTCGGAGCCCGTACCACCGCCACGTCATAACCCGCCTTCCTCGCCACAATAATCTCTGGCGACAATCCCCCTTTCTGCTCCACCGCCAACTTCTGCTTCGCATAGTCATGCAGCTCCCGCGCCACAATCCACTTTCCCTCAGCACCTTCTGATTGTGCTGGCCCCGCCATCCCTTCCAATAAATAGCGCGTATACAGCGACAATCCATCCGCCATCTGCCAAGACGACTCCGACGCACTCGAAGAAGCCAAAATCACCCGCCCCTCCGCCTTCAGCTCATCAAACGCACTCCCCGCCTCCCCCTTCCGCAGCAAATCCGCAATCGCCCCGCTATAGCAACAATCCAAAATCACCACAATCTGCCGCGACTTGCACAGGCTCATCTGCCGCTTCAGCACTTCCGCAGACATCGCCGTCCACTCCTGCAGCCGCTTCCCCGCCTTCTGCGACCCCTTCACACAAAAATGCAACTGCTGCTGGGCAACACTCACCCCCAAATCCCCATGACCCGAGAAATAAAACAGCAGCAAATCATCCGCCGCGCAATCCTGAAAAAACTGCCCCGTCGCCGCCTCCATCGCCAGCCGCTCCGGATTCTCCAGCGCCTTCAGCTCATCGAAAGCTCCCTGCTCCGCATTGCCCAACACCGCCGCCATGCCCTGCACATCCAGCAAACTCCCCGGCAGAGCATCAAAGCCCTCCCCATACTCACTCACCCCAATCAACAGCGCCCGCCGAGCCATCTAGCCTATATCTGCCCGTAAAATTCACATCACCGTAGGTTGGGTTGAGCCTGCGAAACCCAACATCAGCAGAGGCTTGGCCCTAGCCTGTTGGGTTTCGGAAGCCTCAACCCAACCTACCTTGCTCCGAATCATCAATCATCGCCACAAACTTCTCAAATCCTGCCATAGCAACAGCCAATTGCGCCTCATCTCCACCATCAAACTCAAACTTCGCCCCTTATATTCAAACTTCGCCTTCGTACTCGTCCCAACTAAACGCTCTCGCAGCCACTTTCCAAAGGCCACAATATTCTCCAGATTAATCTCCACATTGAGGATACTGCCGCCCGAACCAGTGCCCTTCGCAACCCGCCCCGGCTCACCACCACGCGAACTCGCCACCGCAGCCACATCCGCACCACGACTCTCCAGCTCCGCAGCCACCACCCGCACCACAGCACCCAGCTCCTCCGCAGAGACCTCAGAATCCACCATCGAAAGCTGAAAATTCACCGTTTGAGCGCCGTCCATAACCACACAGAGAAAATTTCGCTCTATTGTAGCCTTCTCTACATAGACCCACCGAAACCGCTAGCCCACTGCTAAAGTCAGCAACGGCAACCTCTGCTCACCACCATGCCCCTCCCCCTCTACATCACCGACCTCGACGGCACCCTCCTCACCACCGAAGCAACCCTCTCCACCCACACCCGCCAAACCCTCCAGCACCTGCTCGGCCAAGGCTTGCCCTTCACCATCGCCACCTCCCGCAGCGTCACCTCCGTCCGCAACATCTTCAGCGGCCTCAACCTCCCCCTCCCCATCATCGAAGTCAACGGAGCCTTCGTCACCGACCTCAAAACCGGCCACCACGAACTCATCCAAGCCATCGACCCAGCCCTCCTCCCCAACCTCCTCAACCTCATCGCAGCCCACCACTGCCATCCCCTCATCTCCAGCCACGACGGCCAACACGATCGCCTCTACAGCGACGGCATCCACAACCCCGGCATCCAGTGGTACGCCGACGACTGCAAAACCCAAAACGACCCCCGCTGGCAACAAATCCTCGACCTAACCCCAGCCCTAAGCGAACAAATTGTCCGCCTCACCATCATCGATCTCGACCCCAAAATCCAAACCCTCGCCACCGCCATAACCCAAACCTACGGCCCCAACCTCACCGCCAACCCCTTCCCCAACCCCTACCAACCCGGCTGGACCTGGCTAACCCTCCAATCCAGCCAATCCACCAAAGCCCAAGCCATCCAAGCCCTACAGAAAACCCATGGCCTAGAAGATCGTGAACTCATCGTCTTCGGCGACCACAACAACGACCTAGAAATGTTTGAAATCGCCGACAAAGCCGTAGCGGTTGCCAATGCAACACTAGAGCTAAAGCAACGCGCCACCCAAACTATCGGCCACCATACAACCGATGGCGTAATTGACTATATCGCTGAGGATTGGCAGAAAAGAATGCAACAGCCTCCTCTCCCCCGGCCCCTCTCCTAAAGGAGTGGGGTGACGTAGTGCAAGATAAGAGAATTTCATTCTCCCAATAAATAATGATCTCAGGTGCAACTTGACCCACTCCATAGACCACACTTCGACTGCGTAAGCAGCAAGCCAACAGACCAACCAGCCCAGCCCCACATCGCCTCGTCCCACACTAAAAGGCTGCCCCAAAAGCAATCTCCCACTCAGACACCGTTATAGGAGGGGTGATCCATAGGGGACGCTTCGAATAAACCAACCCCTCATACAACGCCCCACCCATCGCCACCCGACAAACCTGAAACGAAAAATCCTCCGGCGGAATCCCCACCCACCAATCCACCCTTCGAAAACAATGCACCGGCTGTTGCATCACAAACTCATAAGGCCCAACATCCACATTCAACGTCCCTAAAAAATACCCACTCAAATCCAACCCCTGCGCCTTCAAAAACGGAGCCTACAACTCAATCGACCCCGCCGGAGAAGGACTCCCTTCCCCCTGCCTCGATGCCACCCCATAGCCAGGAAGCACCACTCCCAAAACCTGCTGCCAATGCATACCTTTACCCCCCAATTTATGACCTCTAACCTCTATCCATAGAGATTGACAATTTCCCATCCCCAAGGTGTAGGCTGAAGCCGAGTCTACCGTGCATAAATAAATCCACTTGGATTTCTAGCGATCGCCCCTACCGGCCATCGCCACATTGTCGTCACCCTTTTCAGGGGCCATCTACCATGAGTCTTCCCATACCCCGCAACTCTCAGGAAATCCTAGCCTTGCGGCAATCTTCCATCAATAACGAAGTCGTTGCTAGCGCGATCGTCGGCGTCATCCAAGTCGCCCGAGACCAAGGCAAAAGCCTATCCGAACTCCAAGCCGAACTCCTCGCCGAAGACGCATTGCTCACCCAAGACGATCGCATCTGGCTCAGCCACCTCGTCGAAACCCAATGGAGCAAATTTTGAACTATTTATTGTGACCTATTCATCTAGTATCAATTCAATTCGATTAACTTTGGTCTCAAAATCCTGATTCCTTCAGCAGGCTCTTCTCAGCCCTTGCACAATACAAAGATGCTCGATTAGGAAAGCTCCCGCCATGGACCGTCGTACATTTTTAAACTGGGTTGGACTCGGTGCTGTCGCCACATCCCTCCCCATTGCCCTAGCTGCCTGCGATAGCGATACAGATCTACAAACCAACGAGACTTCCCCAACAGAGACCAGCCCTACAGCAGCAACAGAATCAACAGCAGGTGGCTTCGTTGCCGTAGGTTCCGTTGCCGACCTAGAAGGCGGTGGCACCATCACCGATGGAAAATTTGCAGGCGGCTCTGGCAAGCTCATCGTCTTCAAAGATGGCGACAACGTTGTTGCCCTAGATGCCAAATGCAACCATGCGGGCTGTGCTGTGAATTGGGAAGGCAGCGAACTCATTTGCCCCTGCCATGATTCCAAATTTGCCGCAGACGGAGCCCTCGTCAGTGGCCCCGCCACCGAAGGTCTATCCCCCTTTGAAGTCAAGGTCAAAGGCGAGCAAGTTCTCGTAAAAACAAGCTAATTTGCGAGCATCACCACTGCTCACGCCAGCTAGCCATAAAGCAAAGGGCATCGTTACCTCTAACGATGCCCTTTGCTTTATCTCATCTCGCCATCCCTTACAAAGCATCATCCGCAGGAAGCTCAGATTGCTCTAGCAGCTCCTGTCGCATCGCCTCAGGTAAGCCACTATCCATCGCCGCCTCCCCCAAATACAACACCTGCTGACAGCGCGCTAAATAATGCTGCACCACAAGATCCTGGGGACAATCCTCAGCACAATCAACAAAATGCCCCTGGGCAGCCTCCACATCTCCACGATGAAAAAGTGACACCGCAGATTCAAACAAAGCTCGGCTTGATCGCTTAGCAGCACGCATCTCAGCTACATCGCGATCGTAGACCTCATAAACATCAATAAACCGAGTGCGCCCCTTCACCTGAACCCGATCAATCCTGCGAATCTCAAATTGCTGAGGATCGGTTAGATTCTCGAAAGTGTACTGCGTAATCAGCAACGGCACCCCATAACGCTTCGTTAGACCTTCCAAACGAGAAGCCGCGTTCACCGAATCACCAATTACTGTGCCATCAATGCGACTGCTGCTGCCCACAGTCCCTAGCATCATGTCCCCTGTATTGATGCCCAGACCAATCTGAATCTTGGCATACCCCTTAACACTGCGCTCCACATTGTAGTGAGCCAGCCGCTCCAACATCGCCAAGCCAGCCGCCACTGCATCATCCGCCGATCGCTGAAACAAAGCCATGATGGCATCACCAATGTACTTATCAATGAAACCGTTATGCCCTGTAATGGCAGGCTCCATCCGGGACAAATAACCATTGATAAAGCGAAAGTTATCCTCCGGTGTCATCCGTTCACTCAGGCTCGTGAAGTCCCGAATATCTGCAAACAGAATCGACATTTTTTGCAGCACTTGATCTCCTGCTGCAATATCGAGAATCGACTCCTTATCCAAAAGCTCTAGGAACTGTCTAGGCACAAAGCGATTCAGCGCCAAGCTCATATTGGCCAAGTACAAATGGGTGCGCAGTCTAGCCAGCAATTCCTGCTTGCGAATGGGCTTAGTCAGGTAATCATTGGCCCCTTCCTTCAGTCCCTCCAGCACATCCGCGACCTGGGTCTTCGCCGTCAGCATTAGCACTGGTAGCTCATTGGCGGGAAAACGCTTGCGGATCTCAGCACAGACTTCGTAGCCCGTCATTCCTGGCATCATCACGTCCAGCAGAACCAGGTCGGGGCGATCGCCTTCTTCCAAAAGTGTCAAAGCCTCAGGGCCACTACTTGCCCGCACCAGCTCGTAATGCTCCAAACTCAAATGCTCAACCAGCACCTTGAGGTTCACCGGCTCATCATCCACTAATAAAATCTTGAAACATTGCTCCCCTTCCTTGAAAGAACGCCAAGAGGTGGATTCAGTTGCATCAGTCGAAGCATCCTCCGCAGAGGCTAGCGCCAGACCGCTGGCAATCGGTTCTACTAGCGCTGGCATCGGCTCCACGGGAGGCAACATCGAACGGCCCTGCCATTCATCATCCTCAGCCACCGGCCAAATTTCACCAACTAGCTCCTCCCAATTCTCAGGACAAAGCGGCAGCGTAAAGCGAAACTGAGAGCCTTCTCCCACAATTGACTCAACCGAAAGACGACCGCCATGAAGCTCCACAAGCTTCTGGGTTACAGCCAAACCAAGACCTGTGCCACCGTACTTACGAGCTGTAGAGCCATCTCCCTGTTCAAAGGAGTTGAAAATGTAATCCAGTTTTTCTGGTGCAATGCCAATGCCCGTATCGGCGATCGTCACCTGAACATGTCCAATTGGCTCATCTTTCGGAGCTGAGCCAGTCTCTTCTCTGACTTCCTCATGAACCACAGCCAACAAAGTCACCGAGCCCTGGGGAGTAAACTTAATAGCATTGCCAATCAAGTTATAGAGAATTTGCTGGAGTCGATTGGCATCGGCATAGACCAAGGGCAAATCCATCGGGATAGCATTGACGATCTCCAATTTTTTTTTTGAAGGAAGCGATGCCTGAGTCAGGGTGATAATCAAATCCACCATCGTCCGCAAACGCACCGGTCTCATCTGCAATGTCAACTGCTGGTGACGCAGTTGGGAAAAGTCCAAAATATCGTTGATCAGATTAGCCAAACGTCGGCCACTCTGGGCAATCAGCGTCAGATTTTCTAGCTGCTCAGAAGAAACAGGCCCACCCACACCATCGACCATGGATTCCGCCAAGCCAATCATGCCGTTGAGCGGTGTGCGCAGCTCATGGGAGGTATTGGCCAAAAACTGATCCTTCACCGCATCCATACGCTTTAGCTCTTCGTTTGCGGTAGCCAGTTCAACCGTGCGCTCAGCCACCTGTTCTTCCAGCTGACGATTAAAATCTTTGAGGCGACCAGCATAGGATTCAACCGTTGCCATCACTTGGTTATAGCGGCGGGCAATTTTGCCCACCTCTGTAAACGGCTCCTCCGGCACCCGCAAGCTAAAGTCCTGGGTGCTAGCCTGCTGATCCATCACCTGAAATAGGTCATAGACCTCAGTCTTAGCGCCATGTTCAGAGACATTCAGCCCCAGTTCCTCTTGCTCCAATGTCACTCGCAGCGGCGTAATGCGATTCAGTAGGCTGAGCAACACATAGCTAAGGCCAAAGGCCCAGACAAAAGCAACGCCCACACCCAAAAGCTGAACGCCCAGTTGCTCATAGCGAGACAAGCCAGTCCCCAAGACATCCAATTGGCCAAACAGGGCCACCGACAACGTGCCCCACAATCCACAGGCTCCGTGGATGGCAACGGCATCGACACCATCATCAATGTGCCAATGATTCATCAAGTGGGTCGCCAAGATCATCACCGCCCCACCGATCGCCCCAATCAAAGCTGCTGAGGGGGTCGACATCACATTGCAACCCGCCGTAATCGAAACCAAGCCTGCCAAGGAACCATTGATCAGGGTCTCCACTCGAGGCATCTTGTTGTAATACCAACCTAAAAGCCCAGCCGAGATCAAGCCTGTCGTTCCCGCCAAAATCGTTTGCACAATAATGCGAGGAATTTGGTCATCAAAGGACAGGGTACTGCCCCCGTTGAAGCCCATCCAACCCAGCCACAGCAACATGCAACCCAGCACTGACAGGGGCAAGTCAGAGCCATTGATCTCATTGGCCTTGCCATCCGGCCCATAGCGCCCGGTGCGGGGGCCAATCACCAATAAAGCCGCCAGGGCCACCCAGCCCCCCACGCTGTGAACCACCGTAGAGCCTGCAAAATCAGCAAAGCCTAGGGAGCCCAACCAACCACTAATGCCTGCCCCAGTCCCGAGTTCTTCGATGCCATTCCAGGCCCAATGACCAAACAGCGGATAGATCAAGCCTGAAATCATCAGGCAAATGCAGAGATAGAGGCTGTAGCGAACCCGCTCTGACACAGCGCCCGACACAATCGTTGTGGCTGTGCCACAGAACATGGCTTGGAACAGAAAAAATGCCGCGAGGCGAGAGGATTCCGCGAGTTCTGGCACAAAGTGGGATGCACCAATCCACCCGGACTGAGTCGCCCCAAACATCAAAGCAAACCCAAAGACCCAAAACACTATCACAGAGATAGCAAAATCAGTCAGGTTTTTGATCGCAACGTTAATGCTATTTTTTGAGCGCGTTAACCCCGACTCCAAACACATGAAGCCAGGCTGCATTAAAAATACAAGCCCTGAGCAGCCGACAAGCCAAGCAACATCAAGCGACAATTTCACAATCCTATTTACCGCTCCAAGTGCCGCTCTATAGATCTAAAGAATCCTCGAAAGGATAACCGGAGAGTTCGCAGAATGAAGAATTAACTTCAACAGAAATTACCTTGAATCTCCATCTTCGGCCCCAATATCTTAGTAGAATTCACTCCCTTGCCAGAAATATTGCAAGAAGCGAATAAAACTATTGCGGAACTTGAATTTTACCTATTGTACAAGGATGATAGGTGAAGCCAAATATAATTAGCCATAGACCAAATCAACAACCTACTTTTGAAGTTACGAAAGAACCTGCAAGGATTTAATCATCCTCTTTCAACCTATGAACCTTGCACTGCTGAGCCATATCTGATGAGTTCGACAGAGTGAAGCTGCCCTCACCTCGGTTGGCCTGTTTCAGAGCCTTGCATGTTCCCCTTCTCTCTTAAGAGAAGGGGGTAGGGGATGAGGTCGGTTTTTTGACTGCCGAACTCAGGTTAGCAATGGCAAGATTTCAGGGTGGTTTAAAAATAGGAAATCCCTAACTCCCTTCATTCGCGGTGGGATGGAAGTAGTTGTAGATTTGCTGAGCGCGCTTGAGGCCGATGCCGGGCACTTCGATTAGCTGTTCAACGGTGGCGATGCGGATAAATTCCACGGAGCGGAAGTGGTTGAGCAGCTCCTTTTGGCGGGCATGGCCTAGGCCGGGAATGTCGTCCAGGCGCGATCGCACTTGCTGTTCACTACGCTGCTGCCGATGAAAGCTTACCGCAAACCGGTGGGCCTCATCCCGCAAACGCCGTAAAAGCTGAACCCCAGGCTGCTCCTTATCCGTCGGCAAGGAAACCTTCTCACCGGGTAGAAAAATCTCCTCCTCCCGCTTAGCCAAACTACAAATATTCAAATCCTCCAGCAGATTCAGCTCCTGGAGCACCTCCACCACAGCGGAAAGTTGGCCTTTACCCCCATCGATCATCACCAGATCGGGCCAATCCGCCAGGTCACCGGGGGTGAGCATGCTGGAGGCCCTGCTTTCACTGGTTCTCAGCTCTGCCCCAGCAGCTTTCGCAGCGGCATGGCGACGGAAGCGACGGCGGATGACTTCCTGCATGGAGGCGAAGTCATCGGAATGGCCCACCTTGATGTCGGGGTTGCGGATCTTATAGCGGCGGTAATGCTGCTTGGCCGCCATGCCGTCAATAAAGACCACCTGG
>CALIGI010000068.1 GCA_938021205.1 uncultured Pseudanabaenaceae cyanobacterium | reverse complement strand
AACAGGTCTAATGAAGGCTGGCTTTGGTCTTTATGGAAAAGGCAGGATGCTCACTCGCGCCCTGCCTCTCCCTTCAATATCTCAAGTTTAACGCTGGAGCTTACTTCACGGTAATGGTCACGGGCTCAGACACCACGGGATTGTCGTGGGGGACGTGGCTGTAGTTACCCAAGACGAGACGCAGGGTGTGCTCACCGGGGGCGAGACTGAGCTGGGTTTCCGTTTGGCCGCCGCCGAAATGCTTGATGTTGTCTGTGGAGGCGAGGGGCTCGGTGAGTTCGGGCAGCTCAGCTACATCAATCAAGAGATGGTGGTGGCCTGTGTTGTCCTTCTCCACGCCAGCGGGAGCCACGCCCATTCCGGTGAGGCCAAATTTAACGGTGAAATCTGAGCGAACCGTCTCGCCATCGCTAGGCTCAATGATGTAGGTCTGGGCGTTTTCGGGAGCGTGGGACAGTTGAGCGGCAGCCCAGGATGGAGCACCTCCTAGACTCAGGCTGAAGACTAGGGCGCAGCAGAGTATGACAGCGGCTTTGAACCATCGGTGCAGGGGGGCAAGGGAGCGTGGCATGGCGATCTCTCTCAAAAAAGACGGTCTGTCTTTCCATGGTAAAGAAGCTCGGCGATGGTGGGAAGGCAGGCCCATCTCCAGAACCTCTTTCGAACCGAGAAGGGGGAGGGGCAAGCGGCTTAATTGACTGTGCTGCCCTTACCTTCAGTGGGAAGATAATGGATGGGGCTTGCTGTCTTCTCAGTTGATCTACTTTGTTGGGCGAGGTCTTTGTGTTTTCGATTGTCAGCTCGATGGTTGGATGGTTGGGCCGAGTCTGGGAGGGGGGGCTGGAGTTGAGGCACAAGCATTTCCCTTGCTTGGCCCAGAGTCATCATGCTTCTCAGGGGCGATCCCTCACCTGGTTTGTGATTGCATCCCTCGCGCTATGTTTGAGCTTGAGTTGTGGGAGCATCTTCCCTGGCCTGGCTCAAAGCCAAGCCCCTGCGGCAGACTCTGCTGTCACTGGGCCTGCTGTCACTGGGCCTACTGTCACTGGGATTACTATTACGGAGACGGCTGCACCTACCGCAGCAACTGAACCACCCATCACTCCCAATCCAGAAGCCCAACCGATTTTGCAGCAACCTGTCCCAGCCCAGCCGGATGCTGCGTTGACTGATGGGCTGCTTCTTTTTGAGACTAAGGGCACATCTCCCTTGCGTCTTGTGCCTAGCATCACTCCAGTGGAGGAGACTGCTCTTGAGCCGGAGGCTTCGCCAGAAAAGGCTTCTGTGTTGCTACGCGATCGCTCTGTGATGGAGGTGAGTGCTGCGGGGGGCCTAACGGCTAAGGGACGGGCCAATGCCATTCGCGATCGCCTAGATCGAGCTATTGAAGAAGCAGGTGAGACAGGCGAGGCCCCTCGAATTGCCATTCGAGTTGCAAATGATTCACCCACCCTGGTGCTCAACGGTGAGCAGTTGGTGACGGTGACGGCGGCGGATGTACCTGCAGAAGGCTCGGTGGAGGCGTTGGCCGAAACTTGGGTAATTAAGTTGCGTCAGCAATTAAAGCTGGCGATTGAGGAAAAGCAGCCAGACTTTTGGCGCAAGCGAGGCATAACTGCCTTGATGATTCTGTGTTCGGCCCTGGTGGCAGATGTTGTGTTTCGTTGGTTGTGGGGGCTGTTGCGTTTGGGGATGCTCCAGAATCTGGAGGTGTTTGGGGAAAAAGATCCCTCGGTGCCGCCGCTGTCGGAGAAGTCGCGTAGTTTGTTGAACTTCGGCTTCCGGATTTTGGCCACGATTTTGCTGACGGTTTTGTGGCTGGGGGCCTTGTCCTATACCGCTGATCTGTTTCCGGCAACGCGCCGCTTCAGTTTGACGCTGCGGGAGCTGGTGGTCAGTTCCGTGACGGCTCCACTGGTGCCCATTGGGGATGGTTATTCGATTGTTCAGCTACTGATGTTGGCTGGATTGCTGCTCACTCTGGTGATTGTGGCGGGAGCGCTGACGGACCTGCTGAAGTCAAATTTTTTGAATGTTTTGGGGGTGAGTCGTGGCGTGCAAGAGGCGATCGCGATCGTCTTTCGCTATTGCTTTATCACCCTCAGTGCGATCGTGCTGCTACAACTCTGGGGCATTAATCTGAGTTCGCTGGCCATTTTGGCCAGTGCCTTGGGTGTTGGTATTGGCTTTGGTTTTCAGGATATTGCTAAGAACTTTGGCAGTGGCTTGGTTCTGGTGTTTGAGCGACCAATCCAGGTGGGGGATTTTGTGGAAGTGGGGGGCTACGCAGGCACCATTGAGAAGCTAGGGGCTCGGAGCACGACGATTCGGACGTTGGATAATTTGGATGTGTTTGTGCCCAATTCTCGTTTTTTGGAGGAGGAGGTCACGAATTGGAGCCATGCCCGCAGCCCCTCGCGGATCAAGATTCCGGTAGGGGTGGCCTATGGAACAGATTTGGAGTTGGTGCAGGAGGGCCTCTTGGAGGCGGCCCTAGCGAGTAAGAATGTGCTGAAAACACCGGAGCCAGCGGTGTTATTTGAGAGGTTTGGCGATAGTGCCTTGGACTTTGTCTTGATGGTTTGGATTACTCGCCCCCAGCAGCATGCGCGGATTCGCAGTGAGCTGAATTTTAAGATTGATGGGGCGTTCCGGCGGCGCAATATTGAGATTCCCTTTCCCCAGCGAGATTTGCATCTGCGATCGGGTGACTTACCGATTCAGAGGGAAGGAGGTGAGACAAAGGTGACTGCTCCGGAAGATGGCATTTTGGATGTGGAGTAGAAAAGACCTGGGTAACCGAGCGGTTGTAGTTTTTTCACAGCAGACTCTCTAAAATTTATGCGCAAAATCAATTTTCTGATGCCAACCTTGTTGCTGGGGGGTTGTGCTGCCAGCGTTGCCCATGCTCAATCTGTCGCTGCTCAGTTTGCGCCGCCTGAGCCGGTGGCGTTTGAATGCGATGGCTGCAATTTGCAAGGTATTGATATGAGTGTGGAGGAGTACCTAGGGCGGGATCTTACTGGGGCTTCTTTGCTAGGGGCCAATTTGCAGGGGGCCAACCTGAGTAATGTTGTGCTGATGTGGGGAGATTTGCGCGGAGCCAATTTGCAGGGCACAACGCTGACGAATACGTTTTTTACGGGTGGCGCGAATCTGAGTGGGGCTGACCTGAGTGGCGCAGCAATGGAAGGGACGTTCTTTACGAATGCCAATTTGCAGGGGGCGAATTTATCAGGGGCGATGCTCAGTGGTGGCAGCCTTGAGAGTGCAGATCTGACAGGGGCGAATATTGATGGTTTGACGATTGTGGATACTTATTTCTGCGATACGATCATGCCCGATGGGACAGTGCGGAATGATAGCTGTCCGGTTCGGGGGAGTGAGCGTACAAGCGTTAGATAGCCGGTCGTTGTTATTTATAGGAGGAGATTCATGCTGCGTAGAAACATTGTGGATGGCTTGGCAAGTCATTTATCCCCCGCAGAAGCCAAGCGCTTGGTTTCTCTGTACAGGCTGCTACTGCTCTGTGCTGGAACCTCTTTGACAACTAGCTCCATTGTGGGTGGTGCACTGTTGTTGCAGGGCTCTCGTGAACGGATGGCCCATAAATTATTAGCCTTGTCCAGTAATGAACAGGTTGTTCTGACTGGGTTAGTCTGGGTCTCCTTTTTGCTACCTGCCTATTGCCTCTTCTATGCGGTTTGCAAGTTGGGTGAGATTGAAAGATTGGTGGATGAGTCGGGCCTGGGCTGGACGCATGCGCCTTGGCTGCGAATGACACTCTTCTTTGGCTTTTGGGCTTTGCTGGTGGGCTTTTGGAGTGGATTGGGCTTTTCTGATCTGTGATGCTTGTTCAATAGGATTATATTGCCGGGCACAGGATTCATGAGGCGATCGCTACAATGGAACTAACCCCGAAGCTCTAATGCTTTTAGGAGATGGCTATGGTTCAATCCGCCTCGGCTAAATCAACAGCACCCAAGATTCGTTGGACGACGGCGGATGTGGAGCTGCTGCCGGAGAGCAGCAATCGTTACGAGATTATTGATGGAGAGTTGCTTGTGACTCGTGCACCGCATTGGGGACACCAAAAGGCGAGCACGAGAGCGGTCAATGCTTTAGATTCCTGGTCTTTGGAGACGGGGCTGGGGGAGGCGGTGGC
>CALIGI010000067.1 GCA_938021205.1 uncultured Pseudanabaenaceae cyanobacterium | reverse complement strand
CTGGACAGCGCCGCAATAATCTCCGTCTCCGCCGTATGGGAGGTCAAAATCACCACGCGAACTTCAGGTTGCTGAGCCTTAATCTGCTGAGTCGCCGCAATGCCATCCGTCCCCGGCAAACCAATGTCCATCACCACGAGTTCCGGTTGCAACTGCAAGCTCTGGGCAATGGCTGTATCTCCATCTTCCAACGCTGCCAAGACTTCAATGTCAGGCTGGGCCGCAAGGCTATGTTGTAGTCCCAACCGCATCATGGGGTCATCTTCAACGATCAGCAATCGCAGGGGGGCAGAATGCTCGGCAGATGCAGTCATGGCAGTCGTCACCCATGGGAGAATAGAACGCTGACTACGGTTCTAGCCGTAGTTCTATTAACCTGAGTTCGACAAATTTAAGGCTAGCTTGGCTCTGCCGCCGTGAGCTAAAGTTCACGGCTAAAAGCTCAAGTCCGTTAAAACGGACTGAACAGCCCACTAGAGAAGGTTGCAGCCCACTAAAGTGGGCTTTCGCTCTTAGGCTGGGAATTCATTCCTAGCCTGCTTCGCAAGTGCTTGTTCGAGCTGTCGAACTCAGGTTCTATTAAGCAATGAGAGCAGGATAGCGGAAGTCGCCGATGGAAACCCAGTTCGTCACAATCCAGGTTCCAACTCAGACCTCGCCGGGAGAGACCCGCAGCGCCATCGAAGCAGCATTGTCTGAGTTGGGGCAGCCCCTGCGCTGGGCGATTACAGCCTTGGATAAAGCTCAATCACTGGCGACGGTTGAAGCGATCGTCACAACTGGAAGCATTACAACGGCTCCCGCGACATAGACCATGACTCAAACGATGACAAATCTACGCCCTTACAACGCCGCCCTGCTAGTCCCCACTGGCATTGGCTGCGCGATCGGCGGCTATGCAGGAGATGCATTGCCCGTGGCGCGGGTGCTGGCCCAGGCTGTGGACCAGCTCGTGACCCATCCCAATGTGCTCAACGGCGCTCAGCTCTATTGGCCGATGGAGAATGCGCTGTATGTGGAAGGCTATGGGCTGGACCAGTTCGCAGCGGGGAATTGGGCTTTAGAACATGTGCATCGTAATCGTATTGGTGTGGTTTTTGATGCGGGGATTGAACCAGAGTTGCGACTGCGACATTTGCAGGTGATGAATGGGGCGCGGGCCACGTTGGGGCTGAAGCTGACGGATTATATCGTGACGGATCAGGCGCTGGGGGTGACGCTGAAGACTGCGGGGTCGGGCAGTTCCTGGGGGACGATCACCCATCCCGATAGCCTCCTGCGGGCCGCTGAAAAATTGATTAACCAGGCAGAGGCTACAGCGATCGCCGTCATTGCCCGCTTCCCCGACGAAGACAGCGAAGCCCTCCAGCAATATCGCCAAGGTCAAGGCGTCGATGGTCTCGCCGGAGCCGAAGCCGTCATCAGCCACCTCGTCGTGCGGCAATTCCAAATCCCCTGCGCCCATGCTCCAGCTCTGATGCCCTTGCCCCTGGACCCGAGCGTTGCCCCTCGTTCCGCTGCTGAAGAGATTGGCTATACCTTCTTGCCCTGCGTCCTCGCCGGACTGAGCCGAGCTCCACAATATCGACTCATCACCGGCCATCAGCAGCTAAATGCCAACGTTCTGACGACTGAGCAAATCAATGCTGTGGTCACGCCCGCCAGCGCCTGTGGCGGCAGTGCCTTGCTGAGTTGGGCTGAGGCGGGGGCACACATCATTGCAGTGGAAGATAATCAGACAGCTTTGGATGTACCGCCGGAGCCCTTGGGCATTAAGGTGACGCGGGTTTCTTCCTATTTAGAAGCCGTGGGCGTGATTGTGAGCGATCGCGCTGGCATCGACTCGACCATCCTCCGCCCCCACATCGCTCCATTACGACCCCTGAGCTAGCGCAGCCAGCCAAATTGATACGGAAATACAGATATCAACAAAACACCTTTCAATATCTTTCACAACCGCAAGATTTAATACGTCCCCAGAGCAATCTTGGCAGGTGTTAAAGGGATCGCGTTCAATGGGACATGACTAAGGTTCCAGGCAAGCATCTCTCTACCTTGTCAGGCTGAAGCAATCCCATACCTCAGCCACCTGACTACCCTCGACTTTTTTGGACTCCCCCCTCCGTGACTGACCCCCTTCGTCCCAATGCTGATCTTCCCCCATTGGAGCGCTCCCAAATCCTGATTGGCATTGCGGTTACAGCTGTGGTGTTGATGGCGATCGCCCGTTTCATTCAATGGTTGGGAAATGTGCCGCTGTTAGATTGGCGATGGAATGGTGAAACCCTCCTAATGGGAGTCGCGCTAGGGCTAGGCATTACAGTGGCAAGTCTAAGCCTCTATTACCTCTGGCCCGCCTATCGCAATAGCGCCAAGGTTTATTTGAATATGGTGTTGGAGCCGTTGGTTCTGCCCGATATTATTTGGCTGGGGCTGCTGCCGGGGCTGAGTGAGGAGCTACTGTTTCGCGGGGTGTTGCTGCCAGCTTTGGGGGGAGGAGTGGTGGCGATCGTGATTTCGGGAGTGGGTTTTGGCTTTTCCCACATGAGCGGTAAGTCTCAGTGGCCCTATGCGGCTTGGGCTTCGGTGGTGGGGATTATTTTGGGCATTGCAGCGGTAACGACTGGGAATCTGCTGGTGCCAGTAATTGCTCATACCGTCGCGAATTTGCTGTCTTCGACTTTCTGGAAGCTGACGAACCAGACTGAGGCTGGGGAAGGGGCTTAAGCAATGCTTTAGAGGAGGGTAACACGAAATTTTAAAACCGCGAGTCGGTAGTGTGCTGGCTGCCTGCGCTCCTAGGCGAATCATAAACAAGCGAGCAGCGCCTGGCTAAGAAGTAAATGGCTCACAGCATGACGAATGATACAAATGCACTCATTGGATGTTTTTAGAGTTTCATGGGGAAAAGCCCGGAATTAGATGAAGCATTCTTGTATTTTTTATCGTCAGTGTGTATTCCGACAAAAACTCTTTAGTCTAGGAATCATACGCTGCCATTCTTATGACAGAGCTCAGTTAGACCAGTGACAAACTCCTCTTATCCTCCAAAACCGAGAAAAGTCAAGCTCACTAATCCTGAGAGAATGTACAACATCCAGGATAAAGATGGCTCACCCATTCCCTATGACAAGGCTTCAGGGAGAGATATCTTCAAACATGGTCGCCACCGCATGACTGACTATGATGAAGTCTTAGACAATGCTCGTCAACAGGATGGACGTGTCAGTGGATACACTCAAAAAATTGCTACAAAGCAAGCCGCTGAGCAAGTTCTTGAACACTACCGGGATGAGCATGTAAAAGTCATTCAAGATAGCCAGCACAAAGGATTCATACTCAAAAGCCTTATGCAAAAAGCTGGGGTGAGTACAGCCCAGGCTTTAACCAGTTTTTTGGATTTAACGTCTGAAAAGATCAAAGAGATCAGTCATCTTGAAAACAGTCAACGATCACTTCAAGTTTGGAATGATACTTACCGGGTACAGCGAGAGCTTGTGAAATCGGTCCTAAAAGAGGATGGAGTTCCTTCTGAAACCATTAAAAAAGTTAATAAAATATACTCGACTCGCTCAAGTAATAAGGCAATTGAATTAGGAGTCACCCTACTTGATTTAGAAAAATCTGAAGTTCTCAAGTTAGTAAAGTCTGTTATGCGATACGCAAAGTCCTAGGGTGATTGTGCGATGAAAATGCAGGCTCTCAAACAAGAAGTGTTTAAATTGACTTGTGTTCATAACACAACGCAACTTAAGAAAGAGCGCCCTGATCTGACCAAAGGACGAGACCTACGCTATAAAGTTCAGTGGAAAGAGCTACTAGAAAAGCTCATTGCTCTGCGTGAGGAAGGCCATGATCTATCACTCACCGATTTAGAGGCTTCTGAGCAGATGCTGAAGGACTCACTAACCAAAGTGGGGCAAATGGCCGGGCTTGATAAAAGCACTATTGAAACTGACTGGCAAAGGATTAAGCTAGAAGCTCAATTCGCAGATATTCACATTGATGATTTGTAGAAATGCTGCCACTAAGTCAACTTTCCAAACTACCTGCATCTAGTACTCTGGGGCGTAAATAATTCCATTATTTACACGGCGAGTGGCTTGCCCTGATAAGTCCATTTGAAAGGCTTGGCCATGGTGCGGTTGAAGTAGCCGATAAAGTCCAGGATCTTGGTCTTGAGGTGAGTGGTACT
>CALIGI010000066.1 GCA_938021205.1 uncultured Pseudanabaenaceae cyanobacterium | reverse complement strand
AGCGGCTGGGTCTCCGCCATCATGATCGCCTTCACCATCCCCGCCATCCTCTTCGGCTCCGTGGCTGGGGTCCTCGTTGGCCGCGTTGCCAAACAACAAGTCCTCGTCATCACCAACGTCCTACGTGGCGTCTTAGTCCTCGCCCTTCCCTTCCTCCTCGGCTGGGTCGGCACAGCAACCGCCTGGGGCGACCTTCCCCTCGGCTTCTACCTACTGCTGCTCATCACCTTCTGCGTCTCCACCCTCACCCAATTCTTCGCCCCCGCCGAGCAATCCATCCTCCCCCTCGTCGTCGAAGACAAAGACCTCCTCCCCGCCAACTCCCTCTACACCACCACCATGATGGCCGCCACCATCATCGGCTTCGCCATCGGCGATAAAGTCCTCAACTGGGCCGAGGTCTTCGTCAACAGCTTCCTCGGCCTCACCAGCGGCAAAGCCCTCGCTGTCGGCGTCAGCTACGTCATCGCAGCCGGGCTCCTCCTACTCATGCGCGTCCACGAGCCCCCCGACTTCCAGGCCCAACAAGGCAAAGTCTGGCAAGACATCAAAGAAGGCTTCGCCTACCTCCAAGAAAAACGCGAAGTCCGCAGCGCCCTGATCGAACTCGTCGTCCTCTTCTCCGTCTTCGCCGCCCTCGCCGTCCTGGCCGTCCGCATCGCCGAAGTCATCCCCACCCTCCAAACCGACCAATTCGGGGGGCTCCTCTCCAGCGGCAGCATCGGCCTAGGCATCGGAGCCCTCTGCGTCGGCCAATTTGGCCCCAAACTGGGACGCAAAGCCCTGGGTATCGTCGGCAGCATCGGCATGGTTGCGAGTCTTGCAGGTTTATCAGTTTCTACCCATGAACTGAGCCTGGCGATCGCATCCATCATCAGCTTCGGCTTCTTCGCCGCCCTCGTCGGCATCCCCGCCCAAACCACCATCCAAGAAAAGACCCCCCCCGCAATGCGCGGCAAAGTCTTCGGCCTACAAAACAACGCCGTCAACATCGCCCTCAGCCTCCCCCTCGCCCTCGCAGGCATCGCCGAACAACGCATCGGCCTCCAAGCCACCCTCCTCGCCCTCGCCCTCTTCGTCGCCCTCGGCAACCTCTCCACCTGGTACTTGGGCCGCTCCAGCGAACCCCAGAATTAAGCCAGCCACCTCAAAATCACGCTAGGGAAAACCACCGCAAAGCAGACCCCCTCGCGCATTCGCGCGGTCCCCCTCGAACCAGGGGGACAGAGTTTTAGAGAGATGCGGTAAAGATTTATGCCGTGGCAGAGAGGCTATGGCTGGCACAGAGAAGCTCCCCCGCGCCACCCCCCAACGGTGCCCGGTCACCTCACAACGCCAACAGTACTCACATAGAACATTGAAGCAACCCAGCCCGCATCGGAGGGGTGACCCATAGGGGACGCGCCCGTCCCATCTGGCGGGAGTTTGAGGGCTGGCCCTCATGGATTTGCGCCTTGCCTCATCTAGATTTGCGCCTTGCCCCCAAGGATTTGCCGTTTTCCAACAGGCAAACGCAACCAAACCGAGCCATCTAAAAGCCATATCCATATGCCCAGCCCTGATCCCCGCACCACCAGATCAAGACAGGGCTTAACCCAACGCGGTATATTGCAAAGAACAGTTACGAACCGCAACACCCATAAAGCTTTTCGCTTATATGGGAGCGATTTTTTGTTACAGCTCTTTCTAGCAACACCGATACTTCCATGCATATCGCTTGGCTCGGGAAAAAGTCGCCGTTCTGCGGCAACGTCACCTATGGTCGAGAGGTCACCAACGCGCTCCTAGAACGGGGCCACCGAGTCAGCTTCCTACACTTCGCCCAAGAAGAAGCCCAAAACGAATCCGAAAGCTGGGGCGACTACAAAGAAGTATCTCTGCCATACCTCTTCAAATCGCAGATTTACACCTTCCACACCCCCCGCACCAGCCGCCGCATCCTCGTCGAGAAACTGCGCGAACTCAACCCCGACATCGTCCACGCCTCCCTCACCCTCTCCCCCCTAGACTTTCAACTCCCCGAGATCTGCGAAGAGTTGGGGATTCCTTTGGTGGCGACCTTCCACGCGCCCTTCGACCACAAACCCCGTCGAAACCTCACTTCTGGTACACAGCACTTTGCCTACCAGGTCTATGCCCCCTGCCTGCAGAAGCACGATCGCGTCATCGTCTTCTCCACTATCCAGCAAGACCTGCTCATCAGCCTCGGCGTCTCCCCCGATCGCATCGCCATCATCCCCAATGGCGTCGACAGCGATCGCTACCGCCCCAGCGGCAATCGTTCCCTGGCCCGAGAGCTTGGCGTCCAACGCACCTTCATCTACCAAGGCCGCATCTCCACCGAGAAAAACGTCGAAAGCCTCCTGCGCGCCTGGAAGCAAATGGACATGGGCGATCGCTGCCGCCTGATCATGGTTGGCGACGGGGCCCTCCGCCCCGCCCTGGAATCCTTCTACGGCCGTGACCAAGGCGTCATCTGGCTCGGCTTCGAAGCCAACGAACAGCGCCGCATCGAACTCCTCCAAGGGGCCGACGTCTTCATCCTGCCCTCCCTCGTCGAAGGTCTCTCCCTCTCCCTACTCGAAGGCATGGCCTGCGGCGCAGCCTGCATCGCCACCGACGCTGGAGCCGACGGCGAAGTCCTGGAAGATGGTGCAGGCATAGTCCTTAGCACCCACAACGTCGCCGCCCAACTCCAAACCCTCCTCCCCCTCTGCCGCGATCACAGCGAGATCACCAAACTCCTAGGAAACAAAGCCCGCCAACGCGTCCTAGAACGCTACACCCTCAACAACAACATCACCCGCGTTGAACAGCTCTACAACCAACTCACCGAGCAGCAAACTCAACGCCTCCCCCTAACCCCCCTCAGCGCAAGCTAAGAGAGCTGTCCGCGCCGACGTCCTAACTCACACAATGCACAAACGCCGCAGGCAATCAATCCTGCACTAATCGCCCAATGATTGCCCCAATTCACTTCCACACCGTAGTTGCAGATCGCCCCCAAAATCAGGAAAGGCGTAATGCTAGCAACCGACGCATAAAGACCATTCACCGACTCTCGCACTGCCCGCGTCTCGTCAAATTCCTGTTGACTTTGGTAGAGCGATCGCTCAGCAAAATTAAACCACCGCACAAGCTGGAGAATAAACCAATCTACCAACGGGAACATAGCGACATATAGCCCCAGCGACCACAAACTCCACCCCGCGATACTGGTCACGCGAATAGAGACTGTGAACGGAAATAGCTCAAATAGCATATTTTTCCCTGGTCTGCTCCTGCGAAAACATCTTGCCGCAGGATTGCAGGTAAACAAATGTTATTTACAATTATCCATAGTGTTTCAAGCAAACGCTCTCATTACTCCATTTTTGTAACATTCTGCTATGGTTTCGACACCCTCCCTGCCATCAATTACCGCTGTCGAACCAATCCCAGGGCGCTTTTGGCGCTGGCGTGGCCATCGTATTCACTACGTCCAAGCCGGGAGCGATCGCCACAATCCGCCCCTCCTCCTCATCCATGGTTTCGGAGCCTCAACCAACCACTGGAAGAAAAATATTGCCGAACTCCAAGACAACTTCGAAGTCTGGGCCATTGATCTTCTCGGCTTTGGCAAATCCGACAAAGCCAAAGCGAACTACAGCGGCAAGTTCTGGAGCGAGCAAATTGCCGAATTCATTGATCAAATCATCGGTCGCCCCACAATTATTGTCGGCAACTCAATTGGTGGCTACGCAACTCTCTGCACCGCAGCCTACTCTCCTGACAGTGTTGCAGGTCTAATCCTCCTCAACAGCGCCGGTCCATTCAGCGAAGACCCAAATAGCAATCAGCCAAAATCTCCCCTCAAACAGATTACAAATCACCTGCGCAAAGATATCTTCCAACAGTCCTGGGTTCACCTACTGGTCTTTGCCAACATGCGCAGACCCTCCGCCATTCGCAAAACCCTAGGCAAAGTCTACTTCAACCAAGATGCCATCACCGATGAATTAGTTGAAGAAATCTACCGCCCTGCTCTGGATAAAGGAGCCTTTTCTGCCTTTTCTGCCATGTTCTCCTCTGCGCCAGGCGAACCCATCGACCATCTACTTCAGAAAATGAACTGCCCCTTGCTATTGCTTTGGGGAGCCAAAGATCCTTGGAGCCGCATCGATAGCCGCAGCCCAAAATTTCGCAAGCACTACCCAAGCCTCAAAGAAGCATTCCTTGAAGCAGGTCATTGTCCCCATGACGAGATACCGGCTATCGTCAACCAGCATATTCAAGATTGGGTGATAGCACTTCAATAAAATGTTAACCACAAGATGCCCCCTCTCCTCAGAGAGAGCAATCACAGTAGCTTGGTCGAACTCAAGCTTCGCGTCAAGTTCTCAGACAAGGCATTTACTAGCTGAAGCTAAAACACTTAGATTAAAAAGCACCTCGTAAATTTACGAGGTGCTTTTTAATCTACTAGCCGAAGCTAATTGAAGAAGCAACCAAAGTCAGTTTAGAAGCTGAACTGAGTACGCAAAGAACCGATCCAAACGTTGTCGTTGTCGTCATCGCCACTGGGGTTAGCAATGTAGAAAACACCAGGCTGGATGCTGATGTTGTCGCTCAACTGCATGCGGTAGAACGCCTGAGCCAAGAAAGGAGTGTCATCACTCTCGGTGAAGTTGGTGCCACTCTCATCGGTGACATTGGTGAAGCCACCTACAGAGATACCACCGGCATTACCTTCACGGAACAGATCAGGGAAGCCCAAGTTCACAGCCCAGTTAAACAGATCAGCATCGTCACTGCTGTCGTCAGACTCAGCAAAGCCCCAACCAGCCCAACCATCCAAGGTAATTCTGGAGCTTATAGCGTATCCAGCATTGATACCGAAAGCGTTAACGCTGTAAGACTCGCTACCACCAGCGGGACCAGCAGCAGTACCACCCGCAAGAATCACAGAGTCTGGAGTGGAGTAGTAAGCACGGTTGTACGTACCAGCAATCGTCAGTTTGTCACCAGGAGTGAAGGTAACCTGGGCAAAGGCGGTGTTGTCACCACCGGTCAAGCCTAGATCACTACCTGCATTACCTGCTTCACCATCATCTTCGGCCAAGTAAGCGGCTGCAACGTTGAGGCTACGGCCCAAGTCTAAGTTGAAACCAGCACCAGCACCATCTACCAAGCTATAGGAGAGGGGGTTACCGTTGTTGAAGTAATCACCAATGCCATCATCAATCAGCTGACCAGTGGTGGGAACAATTTCGTCAGCTTCCAGGTCAACGGTACCAACGAAAACAGAAGCATTACCAATGGGGAAGTTGTACCACAGGTTATCAAGGACAAAGTCATTGCCCGTATCGTCTTCGTAATCTACAGCAGCTTCAGGAACTTCAACACCGTTCTCAAAGCGAGAACCGTAGCCCTGGATGTTGGCAGCAAGCAGGTCAAGAGTCAGCAAGTCGCGACCCGTGAAGCTGGTATCAAGAGTCAAGTAAACAGAGCTACCAAAGGTAACTTCATCTTCAACATCGGTACCAACATTCACGCCAGTACCGCCTTCGCCGGCAAATGCGGTACCGAGATCAAAGGTGGTTGAACCAGACAGCTTGGTGGTGGTGGAGAACTGGTTAGCTTCGAGCTCAGAGGTGCGAGCTTCGAGAGCGTCAACACGACCGCGCAGGGTCGCGAGCTCAGCTTGGAACTCTTCTTGCAGGCGCTGCAGAACAGCGAGGTCTTCTTGGGTGACCAGATCAGCAGTTGCGGAAGCGATCAGCTCGTTAACGCGGTCCAAGCAAGCGTTCAAACCAGCGGCAAACTCATAACGAGTCATGGCGCGGTTGCCGCGGAAGGTGCCGTCGGGATAACCCGCGATGCAACCATAACGCTCAACCAAGGACTGGAGAGCCTGGAAAGCCCAGTCGGTGGGGCGAACGTCGCGCAGCTGAGAAACGGAAGTAACCTGGCCAATAGAAGCGCCTTCAGCGGCGTACTGGTTGACCTGAGCAATGGTAGATTCTTGAGCTTGCACACCCGCAGCAGCGGAAGAAGCTAGGAAGGCAGACGCTGCAAGCAGCGACTTCAAAGAAGTCTTAGACATATCAAATTTCCTCACACAATTAAAAGTGGGTCACACATCCCCACCTGGACCAACGTTAACACAGACTTAAACAGGTTTTCATCTGGTCAGAGACAGCAACGACGAGTCGATGCTCACAAGTTCAAGGTGCCCAGAGGCTTCCAGCAATCTCTCACTCTAAAAAAAGAGATTCTAGGGGGTTTGGCCCTGATCAAAAACTGTCACATCACTCTTTGCAGCCCTCAAATACCCCATAAATATCATCCAAGCCTCTCTTTCTCAGAGGATCTACGCAGTCCAAATAACAGTGCTAAATCATTGAGAAGCTTTGAGGAAATAGCTTTCCAGATTGAATCTACGAGTGGCTCTACCTGCAAATAGGGCACAAACTCTCTCGTCCAAAACTCACAGTCCAGAAAAAACTCCTCCTTGCATTTGCAAATGAAGGAGGAGAGTAAAACTGAGCAAGGGAAACTGGGTCAAACTAGAATCTGAACCAGCGTCCATTCTTTATAGTTTCTAAGCTTTGTATCTCAACTATCTTAGTTGCTAAGGCCGCTTGCGATATACAGTCACGACCTAGCCTTGGCCAGCTCACTTAGGCCATGCTTACCCTATGGTGATCTGGCCAAGGCTATAAAAAAGTCTTAGAAGCTGAAAGTAGTCTTAACAGAACCAGCCCAAATGCTGTCATTGCCGTCATCGCCATCAGGATTGGAGATAAAGAACAGCTGAGGTTGAATCTTGATATTAGAGTTGAGCTTGTGGCTGTAATAAACCTCTGCTGCCAAAGGAGCATCTTCATCACCCACATCACCACCAGTGACGTGAGGCTGAACGCCAACACCAAAGCCACCGTAGTTGCCTTCTCGGAACAAATCAGGGAAGCCAACGTTCACTGCGTATCTCAGCACATCCGCATTGTCATCGGTGTCAATTTCCTCAAAGTTTGAAAAACCGACATAGCCCGACAAATCAAGGCGGGGGAGCTTATAGGATGCCGTCAGACTAAAGTTATTACCCCGAGTTGCAGTGCGATCGCCATTAGCATCTGCAAAGGGACGACGAGCCAAATCAGTACCACGACGTACACCAGTAGTGCTCGCCCCATCGGGGTCATAGGTACGGGCATAAGCAAAGGTACCCGTCAGACGATCTGTGGGGTTAAAGGTGACCTGAGCTAACGCCGTATTAGACCCCCCCGTCAAACCGTTGTCATCTCCCGCACTAGAAGCATCACCATCATCAGCAAGATAAGCCGCGGAAAGATTCAAACGCTTTCCCAGGGGAAGGCTGTAGCCAAAACCAGTACCGCGATCGGTTTCGAAGATGCCAGGGTCAGACTGGAAAAAATCCAGGAACGCATATTTGAGAGACAGATTATTCCGAGTCGGAACAATATTGTCAAAGTCGACGTTAAGGGTTCCGACAAAGGCTTTACCGGGACCCACGGGGAAACGGTAGTAGAGCTCTTCTAGCTCAAACGTGTTATCACCGCTACTATCCTGGGCACCGTCAGCACCATCCAAGCTGTTATCCCCCTCAAAGCGACTCGCATAGCCACCAAAGTTGGATGAAGAAAGGCGGGTGCGCAGTTCATCCTTACCCGTGAAGCTCGTTTTCAAACGCAGCCGCAAGCGGCTGGCCAGCACAACCTCGTCTTCAGCATCCGATCCAGGACCATCGCTCTCGCCAGCGAAGACACTACCCAAATCAAAGATCACCTTACCGGACAGCTTGGTGGTGGTGGAGAACTGGTTCGCTTCGAGCTCAGCGGTGCGAGCTTCGAGGGCATCAACACGACCGCGCAGGGTTGCTAGCTCAGCTTGGAACTCTTCTTGAAGGCGCTGCAGAACAGCTAGATCTTCTTGGGTGACCAAGTCAGCCGTCGCAGAAGCGATCAGCTCATTAACGCGATCCAAACAAGCGTTCAAACCAGCGGCAAACTCATAGCGAGTCATGGCGCGGTTGCCGCGGAAGGTGCCGTCGGGATAACCCGCAATACAGCCATAGCGTTCAACCAAAGACTGAAGCGCCTGAAAAGCCCAGTCAGTGGGGCGCACATCGCGCAATTGAGAAACGGAGGTTACCTGACCCAGGTCAGTGGACTCCGAAGCATAATCACCAACTTGAGCAAGAGTATTGAACTCTTGGGCTTGCGCACCTTCTGCCACGACGAATGCGCTCAAAAGCACAGGCGCAACAAGCGCCTTCACAAAAATATTTTTCACAATCTAACTCCACTCACACACATTTTTTAGGTCGAACCAACGGTATAGGCTGATGAAATCAGTCCATAACGGGTTAAATCAAGCTTTTAGAAAAAGTTTGCCCGACAAGGGGAACTATCTGATATCAAAGTATCAGCTCCCCCCCCTTTAAACCATGTGCTTTGGATTACATAATTGTGGCCTAGTGGTCTCACCTAGGTAAAGAGAAGATCAAGCCTTGCACGAGAAGCATTGCCGCTTGCCATACAAGGCTCTGAAAAGCCTGATTTGACTTTCGGTTCCTCTCCTTGCTTAGAAAAAAGGGGGTAGAGGATGAGATTGATTGCTAAGCGATAGAAATCAGTTTTAATCAAGAAGAATTGAAGGATTCTGCACATCTTCCAAACAATACAAGGAGAGTTGATTCTTGCAACTGTGAAATCAAGATAGTTTGGGGTGTCAAACTTTAGAGATTTCTCATCTAAAGAGAGGAAGCACATAACCCAAAGAAGACGGAGCCCTAACAGAGCATCACGATAACTGAGCAATTTCTTGAGCTAAAGCAAAATCCTTCTCTGTTAGCCCTCCTGCATCATGGGTCGTCAGATAAATCGTCACCTTGTTATAGGAGATCTCCAGATCAGGATGATGAGCCGCCGCTTCCGCTGGTGCCACCAGCTTGTCAACAAAAGCGACAGCCTCGACAAATCCAGAGAACTTCCTCAGACAGACTAGCTTTTGCCCCTGTAAGCTCCAGGTCTCGGGCAACTCCTTGACCCGAGACTGAATTTCTACTGCGGATAAAACTGACGCCATTGCTTTCTCCCTTCGTAATTACAAACAGTGAAATTGCGCGACTCAACTCGCTAATCCCCAAAGTTGGATTCGTCCCTCCCTTAGGCCAACTTCGCCTTAGGACGATTTAAAACTATCCGCCCCCATAAAATGGGCCAATGGCTCATTTTATGGGGGCGGTCTAGTAGGGCCGTCAGATTAACGTCTGACTGCCGTAAGGAACTTTAAGAGACAAGCTCCTAGAGAACAGCCACGGCACACAGCCGACGTACTGCAATCTGACGACCCACGGTCATACTGTCTTCAATCATGGGCATCACCTCCTGATAGCCTCTAGGGCTGAATCACTACTCCCACAAGCTAGCACAAGGAAAAAGGCTGTGGGGAATTCCCCACAGCCTTTTTCAAAAAAGACTCACAACGCTACAAACCATTGAGCGTATGCTTTGGAAACAATGCCTTATAGAGCATTACCGCGAGGCAATACTTCCTCAGGGAAGACAAAGTGCTCATGGGGCTGATCCTGCGCTGCCATCCAGGAGCGCATACCTTCGTTCAACAGAACGTTCTTCGTATAGAACGTCTCAAACTCAGGGTCCTCAGCCGCACGAAGTTCCTGTGACACGAAG
>CALIGI010000065.1 GCA_938021205.1 uncultured Pseudanabaenaceae cyanobacterium | reverse complement strand
TGGCGCAGACTGACGAAGCAATACATGCGCGAGATGGGTTACACCGACAATCAATATTTACTGGTGCGTCACACCGATACGCCCAACCACGACCACGTTCATCTGGTAGTAAACCGGGTGCAGCGGTCATCGGGCAGAGCCGTTTGTGTGGGCTGGGATTACTACAAGTCTCAAGCGCTGGTGCGTCAGCTAGAAAAGCAATTCAAACTCAGTCCCGTTCGCGCCAGTTGGGAACCGTTCACCGAGCGTTTGCCAGGGGAGGAGAAACCGCTGCCAGGGTTGCCACCGGCTGTGGCATCTCGGCAGGTTGTGCAGCAGCAGATCCGAGGGGTCGTCAATGAAGGGTTGCTGCTGAGCCAGAATCTGGAGGCGTTTATCCATCAGGTCGAAACCCGAGGCGTGAGGGTGGAGCTGAAGGAGCGGAAAGGCAAATTCCGAGGCGTTGCCTTCACCCAGGAAGGCGAGCGTTTTACCGGCAGTCAGTTGGGAAAGGGTTACACGCTACCCAAGTTGATAAAAGCGCTTGAGGAACAACCTGTTAATCCTGAGCAACCGGGCCAGGTGGATGAGCCGTTCCACCAGCGGTATTACCGGGAGCTGGCGGAGATGGTGGAGCAGCGGCTAGGGGATGGATTGTCTACTCAGCAGAAAGACTTTCAGCTTGCGATGTTGGCGATTCGTTCCAGCCGACCGGATGCAGCGAAGGCCTTGGTGTTTAGCCCAGATGTGCAGCGGCTTAAACGGGAGCAGGGGAAAGAGGTGGCGATGGAGTACTTGCGGCAGCTGATGGAGGGGGCGCAGGAGCGGTTAAGGCAGGAGCGAGGGCAACAGCCGACCAGGAAAGCAGAGTTGGGCACGCAGGAACGTTAGATATTTGGTCTCAAATAATGAGCATAAGTTTCCGCAGCCACGGGAACAGCAGGGCTCATTCGCTGCCTGCCAGGTGGGTAAACTGTCCTACTGATTGCTTTTTGTTCGTCGGATTAAGTATTAGATTTGTCGGGAGTACTATTGTTGACCTAATGGATAAAGAATTAGCGCAGTTCAAGCTGGAAGATGGAACCGCTTTCCTCGTCGAGGTGGATAAGCCTGTTCTCGCAAGAGGGGAAACGTTACAGCGCGTTGCCCTTGTTGATACCAATAAGATGGTTTACGAGGCCAAGCAGACTTTAGAAGAAGCTCTGGATAAGGTTCGACCGGTCGCGGAGGCTACGGTCAAGAAGCTTAAGTCCGGGCTCACTCAGCCAGCGGATGAGATTGAAGTGACGTTTGGACTGAAGCTCAACGCAGAGGCCGGAGTTGTATTTGGCTCCGTGGGCGGAGAAGTTACATTTGAAGTCAAACTCAAGTGGCAAAAGGATAAGGATTGAGTATGACGGCACGGTTTGAAGATGCCCAGAAGGGTGTCGCACAAATTTATGCCGCAGATGGGCGTGTGGTCGGCACGGGATTTCTGATTGCGCCTGGCTATGTTCTAACCTGTGCCCATGTGGTCCGAGTCGCTTGGGGAGGCGACCCGGATGACGGGGCAATTATTCAAGTGCTTCTGTTTGAGGAGGATGCTCCCCGAGCAGCTCAGGTCTTGTTCTATGACTTTGACGCCGATGACTATGGCGCTGATGCGGCTTTGCTCAGACTGGAAGCCACAAATTTGCCTCAGCTCTCGATATTTCCTGTAGCGCGCTTGCAACAGTTAGATGATGATGCCCCACTCAAAGCATTTGGATTTCCAGACCCTGGGGGACGGATTCTTACGACCAAGACCAAAGGGAGAATCCAAGGCAACTGGATTCAGATTGAAGATTCCAAACTGACTGGGGTTGATATCTTGGGAGGCTTCAGTGGTGCGCCTGTGTGGTGTCAGACTACTGGCGCTTGGGTTGGCATGATCGTGGCTCGCAGTGATTTGGGGGTTAACGACAAGGTGGGCTTCATGTTGCCCTATGAGAACTTGAGTACCGTGTTGTTGGAGCCGCGTCGAGCTGAACTCCAAGCCATGTTGGCTCCGGAAGGAGCGGCTATCTGGCCTCAGGTTCTTGCAGCCTATGAGGTGGTGCGCCCTCAGAAGCGAGGTGTCGCTGTCATGCCGAAAACGCTGGATGTGCTCTTGAGTGAGCTAAATTTGGCAGCAGCAGGCGGAAAACTGGAATCTCGCCTAGTGCAGTTTGCGGTGTGTTTGTTTTTGGAAGAGTTGTTAAAACAGCCGTTACGTCAGTGCTTGAAAGATTGGATTGAGGCTTTTTCCAGCACCGAGCTTCAGCAGCTTTGTGAGCAAGCGCGGGAGCAATGTAACCAGCATCGAGGCCAAAATGAGCAACCACTGGTGAACCCCTGTCTTTGGATCCGAATTCAAGCTAATAAGGTTTCTGGGGGCGAGCCTTATCAGGTAGATGGACGATTTGTGCCAGATCCTGAACACTATGCTGAAACTGGGCAAGGTGCGCGGACGCTGTCTACAGAAAAATGGCAGAGCTACATGGTTGATGATGTTGAGGAGACTAAGCCCAGTGGTGGCTGGACCTATGCGCATCTGCCAGCCCTGATTGCGGCTTTCTTTGACCAAGTGGGCGATGCTCAGGTTGCTTTGACAGATCTGACCATTGAACTGTTTGTACCGCTGAGTTTGATGAATAAGGGGTTTGAGTTGTTGTCTATTTTGCCGGAGGGGGGCTTGGGCTTTCCTGAAAATCTAGGGATCACGGCAGAACGGCCACAGGTCATTCTGCGCTCTCAGAAACGGTTAGAGATGAAACGAACGAAAGGACTGTGGCGAGAAAAGTGGAAGCAATTGGATCCTGGACAAGGGAGCCAATCTGCCCAGTCAGCTTTCGTTTCTAGCTCGGATAACTTGAGACAGCTTCAAACTGATTTGAAAACGGGTTTTGGCCTCAAGCTGGAGCATTCCCCCCAGACTACGAATCAAGGAGAATTGGCTTTAGTTTTGGCTACTGGTACGCCAGCGGCACTTTGGGTTCGTTGTGATGCGTCAGATACGGCTTGGGCGGGGCAGCTAGACCACCAAATCTTGTCAGGGGCTCTGCCCCAAGTGCCGGAGAATGTGGCTACGGTTCGGCGTGCTGCACCCTATTTGGATGATGCAGCTAATTGTGCGGATTCTTTAGAATTGGGCCACCGGCTTGCGCTTCTATGGGAGAATCCCGACAATGTTCCCTCCCCAATAAACTACTCGGACGAAATGCTATGACGAGTTGGCAAATCTTCCAGGGAAATCAAGACCCCCATGATGGTTTGGAACGCCTGCCTGCTCCACCTAACTGGCGACAGTTTCAGGACCGTCAAAAAACGAAGGGGCAAACCTATCGGGCTAGGCCTGAGGAAATTGAGCTAGTCAATGCTGCGCTGTACTTGCGGCGACCGCTTTTAATTACGGGGAAGCCAGGGACGGGGAAGACCTCTTTGGCTTATGCCGTTGCCCACGAATTGAAAATGGGGGAGGTGCTATCTTGGTCCATCACAACGCGGACGACGCTCAAAGATGGTCTATACAACTATGATGCGATTGCTCGTCTACAAGACTCTCAGCAAAATCAATCACCTAACCTTTCCCCCGAGCAACAGCGAGTACAGCTAGAAAAAATTGGTCGGTATATCCGCTTGGGACCGATGGGTACCGCACTGCTACCTGTGGCCAACTCTCAAAAACCTCGCATTCTTCTGATTGATGAGATAGATAAAAGCGATATTGATTTGCCCAATGACTTGCTTCATGTGTTTGAGGAAGGTCGCTACCGTATCCCAGAGCTAGAGCGCATCAAAGAGCTCTGTCCAGAGGTCTCGGTTAGTACGGCGTATGAAACTCAGGAGCCGAACTGTGCAATTGAAAATGGCCAGGTGCAGTCCAATGCGTTTCCCTTTGTAATTTTGACCAGCAATGGTGAGCGGGACTTTCCGCCAGCTTTCTTACGGCGCTGTATTCGCTTGAATATAGAACAGCCCAATAAAGCCATGCTGGCCGAGATTGTTCAGCGGCATCTGGAAGAGGCTGGGTTCGGCCAAGAGGCTGCGGATTCTATTGAGGCTTTTTTGAAGCAGCGAGATGACAATGGTGAGGAAATTGCTACCGACCAGTTGCTGAATGCTATCTATCTGTTGGAGCAGAACGGTATTCCCGGCGATGCAGCAGGTCGTGCTGCGCTGCGCCAAAAGCTCCTGAGGCCGCTGTCCGGCCCGAACGCCTAAATGACCCAGTCTCGATCCTCCTCTTCTCAGCGTCAGGCTCAGCTAGCAGACATGATTGCTCGGCTGAGACAAGCTGAGCTGGATTGGGATGCCGAGAAGATTGCAGACTGGCTGTGGTTGGCTCAATACGTGGATGGTTCATCGGTGCAGCCTGAGCCTGCCGAGCCGAAGGTGGATCCTCCGGTGCCAAGTGTAGAGACTGCACCCAGAGAAGCAACGCTGCCTCCAGTAGCGAGCGCTCCGCGTCCTTCATTGACTGTGCCTGAGTCTCGCCCCGCGCAAGAGGCTCAAGCTGAGACGAATTCGCGAGGAGGAATTCCTTTTCAAACGCCCGTTCCGCCCGCTCTGCGGCAGACCTTGGCGCTGGGTCGTTCCTTGCGGCCTTTGATGCGGAAAGTAGATTCTCACCGTCGCACTGTTCTTGATGAGGCTGCCACTGCCGAACGGACAGCAGAACAGCAATTTTGTATGCCGGTGGAGCGGCCTGCGAAGGAGCGATGGCTGGAGTTAGCGCTAGTGGTTGAGGTCTCGGGGACCAATGTCGTTTGGGAAGATACGATACGCGACTTTAAGCAGGTTTTGGAGCGCCAGGGTGCGTTTCGTACCATTACGATTTGGTATCTCCAGAGCGTGGGGGGAGAGCTTAAACTATTTGCCAAGTCACCTCGCCAAGCTCTGCGGCAGCAGGCGCGTAGCCCCAAGGAGTTGTTGGATGCTGCTCAGCGACGGCTGGTATTGGTTGTGAGTGACTGTATTTCAGACACTTGGCGAGGAGAGGCACTGCATCGCGATTATCTAGCGCTCTGGGCCAAGCATGGACCAATGGCATTAGTGCAGCTTTTGCCAGGGCATCTGTGGCAGCGTACGGCTTTGCAGAATGGTTTGGAGGCAAAATTTGGTAGCTGGCAACCAGGGGCGGTGAACGAGAAGCTGTTTTTTCAAGAAATCCCCTTGGAGATTGCAGGTGGTCTAGCACTGGAGCAGACGCTTGAAGCAGGGTTGAAGTTGCCTGTGATTACGATGGAGCCTGAAGCCTTGGAGACTTGGGCCAAGATGCTGGGTGGAGGTGGACATTCTGCTGCACCTGGAATTTGGTTTGATCCTGAGTGGCGTACGTTCTTGACTGTGCCCCAGGTGACTAGGCCAGCGCAGGCAGAAGGGAATGTGACTGAGGAGGAGCTAGCTAAGCTGCTGGTCGAGCGTTTTGATGATTCTGCTTCTGATTTAGCTTGGGCTTTGGCCCAGTTAATGGCAGTTGTGCCGGTGAGTCTGCCGATTATTTATCTGATTCAAAAGACGATGTTGCCGGAGTCGCAACCGCTGCATTTGGCAGAGGTGTTTATGAGCGGGCTAGTGAAGCGCTTGGCGGCTAAACCTGAAGTAAAAAAGAGTGCAGGGAGACCGGTTAGTTGTCCAGTTTATGAGTTTGTTTCAGGGGTTAGGACTGAGCTTTTGGACTCTGCTGATGCACCAAAGGTAGAGGCTGTACTGGCAAAGGTCTCGGCTTATATTGGTCAACGTATTGGGCGGAGTATTTATAGTTTTACAGCTCTGTTGCAGCTAGAGCATGAGTTGGGAGATGCTGCTGGTGAGGAAGTGGTGAAGTTTGCAGAGGTGACGCGGGAGGTGCTGCGGTCGTTGGGAGGGGATTC
>CALIGI010000064.1 GCA_938021205.1 uncultured Pseudanabaenaceae cyanobacterium | reverse complement strand
TGGCCGAAGCTGTGGTTGAGGTTGCGAATTTGAATGGCGGGTTGAGAGGGAGTAGAGAGTTGCATAGCTAACAAAGAGTCAACATAAAACGGAAAATTTTAAACAGGCTCCGGCTCCCCCTTCTCAAGGGGGCTGGGGGGATCTCCTTCGCTGAGCCCCAGCAGATCCCCCTCGGTCCCCCTTGGAAAGGGGGAAGGAAATCCATGTCGCTAGGTGTCAGTCGCAGGAGCTTTGACCGGGCGGCGGCCCCAGGGCTTGAGGAAGGAAATCAAAATCAGAGCCAGCAGGGCAATGACTTCTAAACCACCGCCAATCAGGGCTGCTTTTTGGTCAAACAAGAACAGTGGATTTTGCAGGGCTTGGAGGCGTTCTGCGTCGGCGATCGCCGTGGCGGCGTAGACCCAGGGGCCAACCCAGCCGCTGATGGCGGTGATCACTGTGACTGTGCCAATCCACTTGGCGATGACCCAGTAATGTTTGAAGAATCCCCAGACCGTTAGGGCGCATAGGGCGGTGCCGCTGAGGATCGAAAGCGTAGCAGCGGGCATGAGCAGGTAGTCGTTGAGGTAAGCCAGCAACGCTTGCACGGTGTAGAGCGCATCGCCGGAGGCGGTTGGGTTGCTATAGAGGGCGATCGCCACCATCGCCAGAGCTGTACCAAACCACACCGCTGCGATGACGGCATGGCCTGAGACCAACCAAAGTTTTGCCTTACCGGTGAGTTGTGCCATGAATTTCGCTGCTTATCCCGTTGCGTCCTTTTCAATGTAAAGAAGTTTTGGCTTAAGACCTGTGGGTAGTTTGGATACTTTGGAGTTTGTGCATCAGCTCTCCCTGCTTGAGTATTACCTGCTCAGAGGGGGGGCTGGACTGTAATTGCATGATCTCTCGCTTGGTGGCTTTGATTTGTGCTGCTACATCACCATCAATTTTCATTTGATTGCCCATGGTCTCTAAGTGGTTGAGCGTCTGGATCAAGGCCCATTGCAAGTTGGTAATGGTTTCGCGGAGCATGCGAATTTCTTCAGTCTGATCCATAGCAGTCACCTGAGTTAATGTCGTCTAGAGCACAATAAGAATGTATTAGAAAATGTCTGCTGGGTCTGCATGTTGGAGTTTTCGCTGGGCGATCGCTCCCGACAGCACACACATCATGATTGTTGCGAGTAGGAGTGAAACCACGCGTGAAGTCGTCATGAGTAGTGGCAAAGCGGTTGCGATCGTTGTGAGTTGATATAGAGCCATAGCCACCCCCACGCTGGGCACAAAGCCCAATACCGATAAAATCACTGCTTCTTCAAGGACCACGCCTAGTAGGTATTGCTGGCGATAGCCCATGGCCCGGAAGGTGGCGTATTCGCCCATGTGAGCGCTGACATCGGTGGCGAGGACTTGGTAGACGATGATGATGCCAACCACAAATCCCATGGCACTGCCGATGCCAAAAATGAAGCCGATTGGTGATTCGGTTTGGATCTCATTGAGCTCGAAGGCCAAATATTCTTCGGCGGTGTAGACTCTGACGTCATCGGGTAGAGCAGCCACGAGAGCCTGCTTGATTTGGATGATGTCTTGGTCAGGTTGTACCCGCAATAATCCAACATTGATTGACCCGGCATGGTTCCCCGGAAACATGCGCAAAAAAGTCTGATCGCTGACAATCAGAGTGCCGTCACTGGCGAAGGATGCTCCCAGGGTAAAGAGGCCGCCGAGGGTGACCGTGGTGCGATCTATTTCGGTCGTGACTAATTCACCTGCTTCGACCGCCGCAATTACCTGCTCATATTCGCCGCTAGCCTTGCGATCCATCAGCAGGGTATTGGGCTGTTTGAGCAGGTCGCGCTGTTGCTCAATTTCAGGCAGCTTGAAGGTGGAGAAGTCAGGGTTTTGACCCATGAGGGTGAGGGAAGTGGATTCCCTGGTTTGAGGATTGCGCCACTGCACGGCCTTGATATACAGGGGCTGGGCATCGGTAACCCCGTTAATATCCAGGGCCTGGTAGAGTCGCCGCCGGGAAAATGTGTAGGGATTGAGCAGGTTGCGGGCCTCTTTGCTGAGCAGAACAATGTCCGCATTGAGTTGCCTAGGCAAGGCGGTGTTGAGGTCATAGAGTGCGCCTTCAAAGCCTAGCTGCATGAAGATGAGGATGTCGGCGAAGGCGATACCGGCGATCGCCGTGAGCAGTCTCGACTTATTGTGGGTCAGTTGCCGCCAGCCCAGCGGTGTTCGGCGTTGGAGAGCTTTGAGAAGGTTCATGGGTTTAGTCCAATTGGATCGTCGCAGTCACTTGCAGATTGCTGAAACCTTGCACCTGCTCGATGGAGGCTGCGTCCAGTTCAATCTCCACTTCGACAATGCGACCATCGATATTCGCGGCAGGGTCCGTATTCACAACGTCTTGGCGTTTGACCTCTAGACCGATTCGAGAGACTGTGCCCTGGAGATCGTCAGGGAGGGAGGGGCTGGTTAGGGTCACGAACTGACCGGGTTCTAGCTTTTGGATATCGCTTTCGTAGACCTCGGCGATCGCCCGCATCTCCTGGGTTTGAGCCAAGCGCAACAGCCCATCATTGCCGACGGTTTCCCCAGGCCGAGCTAGAACTTCTAAAACCACACCGGCCTGGGGGGCTTTGATAAAGGACTGGGCCAGCTCCACCTCGGCTCGCTTCAGGCTGACCTGGGCGGCTTTGACCTGGGCTTCTGCAATTTGGATATCTACCGGGCGCACCTCAGCAATGCGATTGAGCGTGGCTGAGGCGCTGCGGATTTGCTCGCTTTGGCCAGACTGGATTCGGCTGAGGGTGGCGTGGGCTTCGTCGATTTCTGCTTGGCGGGCAGTGCGAATGCGGGCCAGGCTAGCTTCGGCTTCCCGCATCCGCTCCTGGGTGGCATCGGCGGAGAGGCGGAAGCTGTCCCGCTGGGAGGCGGCGAT
>CALIGI010000063.1 GCA_938021205.1 uncultured Pseudanabaenaceae cyanobacterium | reverse complement strand
AGGCCACCGACGACGCTGTAGGGCACGCCCCATTTGACCAGGGAGTCCTCAAAGGCGCGGGACTGGGCGTTGGTGCGGTAGAGAATGGCAAAGTCGCCGAAGCCCACTTCGGGGTTGTCCCGCTCGATGCTGCGAATGTGGTTGACGACATATTCCGCCTCGGCCATTTCGTCTTCCGCACGGAACAAAACGATGGGCTCGCCTTTGTCCCGGGTGGGGCGCAGCACTTTGTCGATGCGCTCGGTGTTGTTCTGGATCAGGTGGTTGGCCATTTCCAGGATATTTTCTGTGGAGCGGTAGTTCTCCTCCAGAAGGACCATGGTTTGGGTCTGGTCATCGGGCAGGCCGTCGCCGAAGTCCTTCTGGAAGTCCATGAGGATGCGGAAGTCGGCGCAGCGGAAGGAGTAGATTGATTGGTCCACGTCGCCCACAGCAAAGACGGAACGTTCGCTCCAGTCCAGTTCTTGGGGCGACTGGTTATTTGTCACCAGCAGGCGAATCAAGTCGTACTGGGTGCGGTTCGTGTCCTGATACTCGTCGGTGAGGATGTACTTGAAGCGGCGATGCCAGTAGTTGAGGACTTCTTCGTTTTGCTGGAAGAGTTTGACGGGGATGCCGATGAGGTCGTCGAAGTCGAGGGCATTGTTGGCGTTGAGGGCATCGAGGTAGAGGTTATAAACCTCGGCGATGACGCGGCCTTTGTAGCTATTGAGTTCCTGTTCGACTTCCTCGGGGGACTGGCCTCGGTTTTTGGCGTTGCTAATGGCAAAGCGCATGGCGCGGGGCTCAAACTTCTTGGGGTCAAGGTTGAGCTTGTGGGTGACGATCTGCTTGATCGTGCTTTGGACGTCGGATTCGTCAAAGATGGAGAACTGCTTGGTCCAGCGATGGCCGCGATCGCTCACATACTTATCAATGTCGAAGCGCAGGATACGGACGCAGGTGGAATGGAAGGTTCCGATCCAGCACTCTTTTAGAAAGGTTTTGTAAACGCGGGACTGGAGCTGGCGTTGTTCGCGCGGGTCTAGGACAGAGTAGGGCTTGCCATATTCGTCCAGGGCAGCCTGCTGGGCAAAGATGGTCTTGATCCGCTCCTTCATTTCCTTGGCAGCCTTATTGGTGAAGGTGACCGCGAGGACGTTCTCGGGGGGGATGCGGTGGGTGCGAATCAGGTTAGCGATGCGGTAGGTGAGGGCGCGGGTTTTGCCAGATCCAGCCCCAGCCACGACAAGGAGCGGACCATTCACATGTTCTGCGGCACGGCGTTGGGAAGCGTTCAGGTGGCTGAGGAAGTCTGACATGGAGAAGAGATGCGTTGATGGTGGGACGCATCACCATGCGTCGGTGCAAGAAATTTAGACAATCTAGGGATGAATAATGGTTCATTCCTAGCGTTAGAGCGTTTGTATTATTAGTTTAAACGTTTATAGGGACATGACATGCCATATCCGGCTTGCCATGCCCCTACATCAATCGGCCAAACTCAAAACCTAATAGGGAGGATTTAACCCTGGCGGCTAGGCACCAGATCAGATTGCAGCGCTTCCATTAAAGATTGCACCACGGCAATCATGGCGAGCTCGCTGTCCAACTTGTTGATTGCTGAACCCACACCAACGCCGGAGGCACCTGCGGCGATCGCCATGGGCACGGTCACGCTAGACAAGCCGGATGCACACAACACAGGCACTTCAACCGCACGAGAAATCTCACTAGCGGCAGCCAAGGTAGGGGCTGCTTTCTCAATCAGCCCTAAGGTTCCAGCATGCTTCGGCTCGCTGCTGGTGCCGCCTTCGGTTTGGATGATGTCTGCACCGGCGACCACCAAGGATTCAGCCAAAGCGGTTTGATCGCTAAAATCTAGAATGTGGGGCACGGTGACGGAGAGGGTCACCTTAGGTAGCAGAGCGCGGGTGCGCTGGGTGAGTTCTAGTACTTCAGCCGCTTCAAAGCGACGGCCTTGGGCGTAGAAGCTGTCGAAGTTGCCAATCTCAATCATATCGGCACCAGCATCGACGCAGGCGACGAATTTCTCAGGCTCCACTGCGGAGACGCAGATGGGCAGCAGCGTGTTTTGCTTTGCCAGGCGGACTAGGTTAACGTCTGCGGCGATGTCAACGAAGGTTGCCCCGCCTCGGTCAGCAGCACGGACAACGGCAGCGACGCGATCGCCGTCAAAGTTATTTAAGCCGCTAATGACCTTGAGAGCGCGTCCTTGCTCGAGGGCCTGTAATAGGCTAGGGGGCATAGTCATAGTCATGAATCCCAGAAGACTTAGTCAATATTACGGGAGGATTGGGCATTTGCAGGAGCCCAATCCTAGGAAAATACCCAGAAAATAAAGTATCTCGCAAGGAATTATGGTGAAAGCTTAATTTTGCTTCGAGAGTAATTTCTGCAACATCTCCTATCTAGGCGATTTTGCCAATGAAACCGGGGTAGGCCTAACCCGCTGCTCGCAAATTAGTTGTGCGATCAATAACTTGGTCAATTAGGCCATACTCAGCAGCTTCCGTTGCAGACATGAAGAAGTCACGCTCAGTGTCGTTCTGAATTTGTTCGTAGGATTTACCCGTGTTCTTCGCCAAGATGCCGTTGAGGCGCTCCTTGGTCTTGATAATTTCATTGGCTTGGATCTCAATATCCGTAGCCTGACCTTGGGCACCACCAATGGGCTGGTGGATCATGATGCGGGAGTGGGGTAGGCTGCTGCGCTTGCCCTGTTTTCCTGCGGCGAGTAAGAAGGCACCCATGCTGGCTGCTAGGCCCATGCAGACCGTGCAGACGTCGGGGGCGACGTGGTTCATGGTGTCAAATATACCCATGCCTGCGGTGACCGAGCCGCCGGGAGACTGGATATAGAGGTAAATATCCTTCTCGGGATCGTCCGCTTCTAGGAACAGCAGTTGGGCGACGATGTTGTTGGCCAGTTCAGAATCGATACCCCCACGAAGGAAGATGATGCGATCGCGCAGCATCCGTGAATATAGGTCAAACGCTCTTTCACCGCGTCCTGACTCTTCTACAACAATGGGAATCATCCGGTCTTGTCCTGCAAATCGCTATCGTTTTCTTCTTCCTATGATTCTAAGGAGTTTTGCAAAGAATCAGGAGAATTCTCTAGATACATTTGGAATGTTTCTAGACTTTCTGGGGATCAACACCTTCCCAAACCGTCCTGCACATAGCACAATTGATAGAGCGGTAGTCTAAATTTTTGTATAACTCAATCCTGTGAATAACGTTGCAACGGTTTCGGATACCAAACGGTCCTTTTATGCTGCCCACGCACGCCCCATAAGCCCCCTCTATCGCCGGGTTGTGGAAGAGCTGATGGTAGAAATTCACCTTCTGTCGGTGAATTCTAGCTTTGCCTATGACCCCATTTACGCCTTGGGGATTGTCACGGGATACGACCGTTTTATGGATGGTTACACCCCAGAGGCCGATGGGGCTTCCATCTTTCAGTCCATTTTTTCTGCGCTCCATGCAGATCCAGCCCAGTATCGCCGAGATTCTGGAGCTGTGCTGAAAGCGGGTGAAGGCAGTGATTTGGAGACTGTCGTTGCTTGGCTATCTGGGGATGCGTCTTCTGCACCCAGTCCTTTGAAGGAGACGATTGAAGGGATTTCCCAGCGCAGTATCTTCAAGTACAGCCGCTTGTTCGCTATTGGTGTCTACACCTTGTTGGAGCAGGCTGATGGTGAGTTTGCCAAGCGCAAAGAAGCCGATCGCAACGAAATGCTGACCCGCATCAGCACCGGCTTGCACCTGCCGGAAGAGAAGCTGCAAAAGGACATCGATAATTATGTTCGCAACCTGGACAACATGGCCCAGGCTAAGGCTGTCATGGTGGAAGCCATTGCTGCTGAGCGGAAGAAGCGTGAGAAGCGCGAGAAGGAGAAGCTGGAGCGGGAAGCTGCGCGTGCTGCCAAGGAAGCCAAAGCGGCGGAAGCTGTTGAAGCTGAGTCCGAAGCAGATGTCTCTTCGGCTAATGCGTCTTAGGGACTCCAGTTAGCCAATGAGGCAGTGGGTGCGTTACTAATCCGCCCCACTCTCAGCTGAATCAGTCAATAGAAAGGCTCCCCTGAAGATTTAGGGGAGCCTTTCTATTGGAGCAAACCCAAGTCTCAATTCATCGCGGGCTTTTTACGAGACCAGCTCAATAAATTGTGGAAAAAGTTGGTTTTAGAGGCTTGGGGTGAAGCAGCAAGGGGAGCCTGAGGGACTGGTTGAATCGAGGCTTGATCCAGGGTTTCCTGGGTGAGGAGTAGGCCGTCTTTGATTTCAATCAGGTTCGCTAAGAGTTCACTGCGCCAATGCTTACCTTGTTTCCAGGCTCGCCGTTTCTGGGGCGTCCAGCGTGGGTTGTCGGTGTAGCCCGCGAAGCCCGCTCTTAATGCGGCATGACAACTGGGAGGCAGGCTTGTTTGCACTTGAATGTTATGGGCTAGTTCAACGTTGGTGAAGTTGAGCCGTGGGTGCTGATTTGCCATGGGATTATTTTCCTCCTAGTAGTGTCGTTGCGTTCACAGTCACCTGCTCGGTATGGCCGAGGCGAGATGCTGCTTCTATGTCATAAAAGGTTCCAAAGGTTGGGTAACTGGTGGGCTTAGAGCCGGTCCAGCCCCATTGAGGGGGTAAGGGATTCGAACTTTGGCGCAGATGGCATGGCTTACTAGCTTTGTCTTAGCAACTGAACGGGCGTCGCTAGCTGCTTAGGCTACGATCATTCCACCTTAAAGGGAGCGATCGCACCGTTCCATTGTAGTAAGCCTTAGGGGGAAATGTAACCCTTCATTAATCAGCTGATGGGTGAGTGAGTAGATATGCTTTCGCCCACTGGCCGTTTTGTTACTGCTGATTGATTGAGCCCTAATGACAAGGCCGAGCGCAAAGATTCGCCCTCGGTCTTGTCATTAATGTTTTCGGGGGGATGCCAGCTCTTTAAGCCTCTTAAGCTTTGCTGAAGCCTAGGTTGTGGGATTCGGCATAGCGTTGCATAAAGCGCATGAAGCGGTCCCAGTCATACTCACTACGCATAATGTAGATGGCTTCAATTCCTGAGGGCTGGCCGTTGATGAATTTGGCGTTGACTTCACGGGAGGTCAGTTCACCTTCGTCATCGATCATGTACATGCCAGTGATTTCCTGGGGAACTTCACCCACAAGGGCCTTAGGCATCTCAAAATAGAACACGGCACGGCCATCGCTGCCGTCTTTGGAGCGGGTTAGTTTAACGTCGGGGACCACGTCCTCGTCGATGCCTCTGGCAAATTGAATTGTGGCCATGGTGATTTAATCCCCGCGCTGCACTAAATGTTTACGTTTGTTAAGCATAATAGCCAACCTTGAAGGAAGGCTAGTCTCTGGTCGTGTTTCTGCCAATGCATGATTGGTTTGGAGCTCGTTAGGATGGAATGCCATGGCTGGTTTACGGGGTAAAGCGCTCGAGCTCATCACACTCAGTTGAGCTGCCTGCTGTTGTCGTCGTCTGGGACTGCATGTTTGCTAGCGATGCGCTGTTTGTTTCCTGCGATGCAAGTTGTCTGGCTCCCATTGCTCGAATCGCTCGATTTGCGGATTTTGACTTGCAATAACCATGGCTAATGTTTTAACGGGCTGGGTCGGAGGGCTTTTTGCTGGGGTAACTTATCCCCTGCAAGCGATCGCGCTGTTTATAAGGCGGCCTAAGCTACTGACCTATCTGGTGGTGCCGATGATCATCAATGTGATTCTGGGGCTGCTGCTGTATGTGGGTCTGTTGCTGCCGGGGTGGCGGGCTGTGGGAGATTTGGCGGTGCAGCTGAATGGTTGGATCAATGGTCTGGAGGCGAATTTGCCCGCTTGGCTTTATTGGTTGAGTGGGTTGGCTTGGGGAATTGGCTGGTTGCTGCGATCGCTCCTGACCGTTCTACTTTTCGGGGTGATTGGATTTATCCTGGCCCAGTTCGGCACTTTGCTGGGAGCCCCTTGGTATGGCCAGCTATCGGAACAAATTGAGAAAATTCGTTTAGGCCAGCTTGAGGTGGTGGAAGTGGGCTTGGTTAAGGATGTGGGTCGGGCACTGGGCTTTGAATTGAAAAAGCTAGCTTTGCTCGTTGGGGCTGCTGTGCTCTTCTTGCTGTTGAATTTTTTGCCAGGCCTGGGGACGGGCTTGGGTGCCATTGAGGGCGTTTCTGTGGCCGCGCTGTTGACCTGCATGGATTTCCTGGATGCTCCCCTGGAGCGGCGGCGGTTGCGGTTTCGCCGCAAGCTGAGGCTGGTGTTGGGAAATTTTCCTGTGATGGCTAGCTTTAGTTTGGCTTGTCTATTCCTGATGAGTATTCCGCTGTTGAATCTGCTGATGGTCCCGGTTTGTGTGGCAGCGGGGACGCTGCTGTTTTGCGATCGCCTCTGGCCGCGTCATTTTGCTCCGGCTAAAGATATCAATTTAGGAACGTAGATGGGTTGATTGATGCCCAGATCCCATCCACCGATAATCGTGACCTAGGGGCTGGTTCCCCACCCTGGTTCTTGTTAAGCCGGCTAGGGAGACCCTACCCCTACCGTAGAATTGGGTTTTATTAAATTTGCGTTTCTAATGTTTGATTAGGACCATGACTTAATTTTCTGTTTTCATTCCCTCTCTCCCTAAGAAACTCTGTGACAATCGCCTCGCCTCTTGCTTCAATACCTGCTTTGCCAATGCTGAATGGGCCGGAGCTTCCCGAGGCTATCCGCCTGAGCAATGGCCTGACGGTGATTCATAAGGCCTTGCCTACGCCAGTGATAACGGTGGATGTGTGGTTACCGGCGGGGGCCATTGTGGAGCCCGAGGGCTGTGATGGGGTGGCCCATTTTCTGGAGCATTTGATTTTTAAAGGGACGGAGCGTTTAGCACCCGGCGACTTTGACCAGTTGGTGGAGGCTGGAGGAGGCCTCACCAATGCCGGGACGAGCTATGACTATGTTCACTACTACTTATGCGCGGCGGTGGAGCAGTTACCTCAGTTGTTGGACGGGTTGGCAGAGCTGTTGCTAAGGGCTTCAATTCCAGATCATGAATTTGAACGAGAGCGTCAGGTGGTGCTGGAGGAGATTCGCCAATACGAGGATGAGCCTGACACCGTTGCTGCTGCTGCGCTGTGGGCAGCAGTTTATGGGGAACACCCCTATGGACGTCCCATTCTGGGTTCTGTGGAAAGTCTAGAGGCCCAGTCCAGTGAGTCCATGCGGCAGTTTCACCGGAGCTACTACCGACCTGAGCAGATGACGCTGGTGATTGCGGGGGGGATTGAGCGCGATCGCGCCCTGGAATTGGCGGAGCAATGTTTTGGTGACGCGGCTTCTGGGAGCGCTACAGCGGTTATGGGCGATCGCCTCGTCGCCACGGTTACTCGTCCAACCCAACCTGCGCCTCCCTTGGTTTCGACTGATCTGGGTGGTATTTCCCGCCATGCCCTGGCGCTTCCCAACGTGGAGCAGCCTCGACTGATGCTGGCCTGGCCGGGGCCGGGCATTGACCAGGCCGAGGTTGCCGTTGGACTGGAAGTGCTGGCAGTGATCCTTTGCGGAGGGCGTCTGGCTCGTCTCGTCCAGGACCTGCGGGAGCAACGGCGCTGGGTTCAGGATATTGACTGTGATTACAACCTGTTGCGAGAAGGAGGTTTGTTCACCCTGACTGCTTGGCTGGATGAGGAATATCTGGAGCGAGCGGAGGACTGCATTCGCCAGCACCTCAGAGACCTCGCGAATAGCCCCATCTCCTCCCGTGAACTGGAGCGAGCCCAGTGTTTGCTCAATAATGATTTTGCCTTTTCCCTAGAGACCTCAGAGCAATGGGCCGATCTCCTGGGCTATCACCACACCGTAGCCACTTTGCCCTTGGCCTTGGCCTATCCCCAGCAGGTCCTCCAATGGAACGCAGAAGGCCTTCAGGCCTTGGCTCAGCAGTACCTCTCCCCTGAGCATTACACTGCTATGGTGCTGCGTCCTGAGGAGACAGATTTGCAAAGCTCCGTTGATTGAAGCTTGGACGCCTTGGCTTAAGGCTTTGCCACATACCTGCCCTCTACCCAAATTCTTGCAATTCTTCTGCCATCCATGACTGAAACCCTGGCCTCCCCGGCTTCCACTGATCAACTGCCCCAGCGCCGGGTCCTTGCTAATGGCATTGTTGTTTTGGTAAAGCCCAATCCCACGGCGGATATCATCGCGGCGCGATTATTTATGCGAGGGGGCAGCGGTTGGGAAACGGCTGATGATGCTGGCTTGACGAATCTTTTGGCGGCCTTGTTGACCCGAGGGACTGAGAACTTTTCCTCGCTGGACATCGCTGAGCAGGTGGAGTCGGTGGGGGCTGGCTTGGGTACGGATGCGGCAACAGACTATATGCTGCTGAGCTTGAAGACAGTCTCGGCGGATTTTGCGGCGTTGCTGAAGTTGGCGGGGGAGATTTTGCGATCGCCCAGTTTCCCTCAGTCTGAACTAGAACTAGAGCGCAAAATGATTCTCCAGAACATTCGCTCCCAGCGGGAGCAGCCCATGGCGATCGCCTTCGAGTCCCTGCGTCAGCTAATGTACGGTGACCATCCCTATGCTCTGCCAGGCCTGGGAACCGAGGAATCCGTCGCCAAGCTGGATCAGGTGCAACTGCGGGCCTATCACCAGCGGCATTTCCGCCCAGATAACCTGGTGATTAGCATTGCGGGGCGCATTGATATTGATGATGCGATCGCCCACATCGAGGAAGTCTTTGGAGACTGGGTTGCGCCACCAGAACCCCTCGCTCAGCTTACCCTGCCTGCTGTCTCCACCCAGCCGAGCCGCACCCAGCAGGAACAGCCCACCCACCAGGCCATCCTTATGTTGGGCTACCTGGGTGCCACTGTGAGCGAGTCAGGCTATGCCCCTATGAAAGTGATCAATGCCTACCTGGGCAACGGCATGTCCAGCCGTCTGTTCGTGGAGCTGCGGGAGAAGCAGGGCTTGGCCTACGAAGTTTCCACCTTCTACCCCACACGCCTGGAAGTGGCTCCCTTCGGGGCCTACATGGGCACTTCCCCGGAGAATGCTGCAAAGGCCCTCAAGGGACTACACCATGAGGTCAAGCGCCTCTGTGATGCCCCTTTGTCTGATGAAGAAGTGGAGGCGACCCGTAAGAAGATGCTGGGTCAGTATTTGCTGGGTAAGCAGACTAATGCCCAAATTGCCCAGGTTTATGGTTGGTACGAGACCTTGGGCCTGGGATTAGATTTTGACGATGCTTTCCAAGCCCAGCTAGAGCAGGTTAGTGCGGCGGATATTCAGGAGACCGCAGCGAAGTATTTGCAGCAGCCTTTTGTGTCCTTGGTAGGGCCGCAGAATGTGTTGACCGAATTAGAAGCGATCGAGCTGGGCTGAACCCCCCAATGCTTCGCCCTTGCCAATGCCTAAGCCCGGGCGAAGCATTGGGTCTTGGTCTACATGGTAGATGCGGGACTTTCCTTGCCCAATGCTTCGCCCCTAGCGTTTTGGATCAATCGTTTGGTTCGGCGGCATCAGCGCCTGCGGGAGCCAAATATTGCGCATCGAGTAAAAAGCTGCCCCGTTCAAACTTCACCACCCAATAGCCACCAGCCCGCTGTTCGGTTACATCACCCTCAGCTCCCACGGCGACCACATCGGGGGGACGAAGCATGGGCATGGGATCGGCGGTTTTGAAGAATGGAGGAGCGGCGGTGAGGCAGACGCGATCGCCAATTTGCAGAGCAGGAGTTGTCATGGGAGTAAAGGAGAAAAGGCTTAGATGACAGGGGATTGGTTGAACCGAACCAGGGACCTAATCAACCTGTTCCAATCCTAAAACGATGCTTTCTCAGAGGCTTAGGGCACCTGCCAAGCGCGCTCATGGTATTCCTCCGGCTTCGCGAAGTAGTCCGGTGAGATGATCCCATGGTTATGTTCTGCACCTTGTCCAGCTTCGTGGCCATGGCCGTGATCATGATGATGTCCGTGACTATGACCGTGGCCAGGACCGTGACCGACGCCAACTTCCTCAGCAGCAGCAATGCGGAACTTGCACATCTCGCAGTTCATTTTGACCTCGCCCTGCTGGGTCTCAATCTCCCGCTGGCGCACCACCTCAAACAGTCGGGGATTTAATCCCATTTCCGGTAGGCAAATGGTTTCAATCTCAGGATGGGCCTGCTGGTGCTCCGCTGCCAGGGCAAATACCTTCTCCATTAGCACCCCGGTAAAGAGGAAGTAGGGCAGGATGATAATCCGCTTGGGATTGTACATCCTGGCCCGGCGCAGGCCCTCCTCCATGCGGGGATGGGTGATGCCAATGAAGGCAACCTCGGTAGTGGCGTAGCCGCTGCCTTCCCAGACCATACGGGCCAGCTTGAAGACATCGCCGTTGGCATCGGGGTCGCTGGCACCGCGACCGAGGAAGACGAGGACGGTGTCTTCGCGGCTGATGCCTTGGGGGTTATTGGCAGGCTGGTCTAGCAGGGCGAGGCGATCGCGCCACAGCTGCAAGATGGCCGGGCTAATGCCGAAGTGACGACCGTAGTGGAAGGTCACCTGGGGATGGCGCTGGCGAGCCCGATCCAGCTCATTGGTCACGTCAAACTTGTTGTGTCTTGCCGCAAAGAGCAAAACTGGCAGCACCGACAGTTCGGTATAGCCCTGCTCCACACAGCGATCAACCCCATCCATAATTGTGGGCTCAGTCAGCTCCAAGAAGCAGGGAATGACTGGACGGCTGCTGTCGAGTTGATGGTACTGCTGGGCAAAGTCAATCACATTTTGGCGACCGGGCGCGCTGCGGCTACCGTGGCCCACCATAAGCAAAGGCCGATGGAGTGGGAGGGGAGGTAGCTGAGAAGGCTTAATCGCTTGTTGCTCTTGCCCCAGTAGTTGCTGAGGATTGAGATGGGAGTTAAACGTAAATGACAAAATCGGGCTCCTTTTTCCGTGTCAGGCGGAAATAAGCAAATCGTCTCGTAGGCCTTTGGAATGTTCAGGTCTTCTGACTTGTCCAGTTCAGGTTGATTTCCTGTTGCTGGCTCACAGTTGCCGCACAGTCTCGGAATTGCACCGAAGTTTCCCTGAAACACCCCGCCTCGCGAGAGCTTTCCCATCCTAACGGTCGAACCTCCTTCCTTGCCTAGCTTCTGTAACAGCCTGTTGCATGTTGTTGAGTGGTTTGGGAGGTCGCTGGCTTGGCGATCGCCCTCTGTTGGCCCATTTCATGACTCATTTCTCTCAATTTGAGATAAGCAAGCCAATAAAAAAGCGATGAAGTCTAACTCCATCGCTTTTTTATTCAACGGGTTGTGAGGCCTAGGAGCTTTGGATTATTCTTCCAACTTGCCTAGTACGTCACGCTTGACTTCCTTCAGACTCTCGCCCAGCTCTTCACGGGTGGATGCCTTGAGAACGTAGCGATAGAGGAACCAAGCACTGTAGCCAATGCCCACCATTTCAAAGGTAGGGGCTAGCAAAGGAATCTCATTGATAGCAGCGAGGATTGCCAGAGCAACCTTTACTGTGACCAAACCACCAACGACCAGGCCAGTCACGATGATGGGCTGACGATACTCGTTGAATAGCTCATTAATGACATCGAGGGAAAGGTAATCCTTCACCTGAGCCAACATCTCTTGCCAATCGCTGGTGCTTTGGGGAACGCCAGAAGCAGTCGCCAGGGGGCCAGACTCCATCTTGACTTCCACTACAGGCACATCAGCATCCACGCTCACGGTCTTCACTTCGGTCGTTTCGAGGGTCTCTGTTTCAGAACTCATTGCTGATCTCTCACCTAATACAATGGGGTGCTCTAACTTTGCCATGAACGATTAGGTCAGCGGCCTTCCTTTATGAAGAAAATGGACGCTGCCTCAGGCTTGCCTACAAGTCGCAGTTGGACCAGACTTCTGGGAAAGACACCAAAGCACTAGCCAAACAAATAGCACGGCTTGGTGCTCTCTCAACCCCAGCGGCAGAAAATCTGTAACGCTAAAAGAATTACAAAGCTTATCCCTTTGTGCAAGCTTCAGAGCTGAAATCACACAAACAAGGGTCTTTGAGCCTCATTTTAATGGCTTTTGTAGTTCTAGTGAACTATAACTAGTCTAGTGCCTGAATTAACAAACCCATGGAGCTCAAGTCGAGTCCCATGGGTCATAGTCGTCTCACGTTTATTTAGATCTAGGGGAACTAATAAATGCGAGCTGTTGGGATCTAGTCGCGGCTATTGAGGGCAATCAAGAAGCGCAGGATAAAGATGAACAGGTTGACGTAGGTCAAATACATGGACATGGAGGCTGCCAGGTACTGCTCATCGTTGTAGGTGCGGGGCAGGGTGTAGAAGTCTACGACCGCTGCGCCAGCAAAGATCACTGCACCCAGGGCAGAGATGGCCAGTTCCAGGTAGGTGGGTGTGTGAACGCCGAAGAGGGAGAACAGCAACTGAGCTGCCATCACGACCACTAGGCCAATAATGCCGAGCTGAACAGTCTTCGCTAGGGCAAAGCCATCGGTCTCGGAGAGGTTGGAGCCAATTTGGCGGGCGGCAATAAAGGTTACGCCGCAGCCCAATGCTGCCATGCCAATGCCCCAGAAGCCGACGCTGGGGACTGCTAGAGCAACGCTAATTAGGCCGGTGAGGGTGTAGCCCGTCAGTAGGCTGTAGAGCACCAGCATGGGCAATGCTTTAGCGTTGTCTTCGGATTGGGCAGCGCCCTGGGCGACGAAGAACAGCACCAGTTGAAGCACCATGGCTCCAAAGAAGGTGGGCATGAACAGTTGGGGATAGGACTGGGCCACGCCCATGCCGCCGTAGGTCCCCAGTGCTGTGAGGATGAGGCCACCGCCGACGAAGGGCAGCGCCTTGGGAATGACGTTAGGCCCCACCAGGGATTGGGTTTTTGCCTGGCGGATGGCTTCTCGGAAGTTACTGCTATTGGCCATCTCGGTTCGACTCTCTCTGAGATCTGTGGATAGGTTATGTGTCAGGACGCTTCGTAGTTCGTTGTCGCTTCCTTGGACGGGTGGGTCGAGGGAATTGTTTTCCAGAGGTTTGCTCTGGAGGGAACGGTGCGATCGCGTCTTTCTGCTCACTAGTCTATTGTGACAAATCTCCCTAGACCTCTATCTTGATGATTTTTTCGGTAATGCGGCCTTGACAGGTTGTTGGAGTCTAAGTGGGCTAGCTTAGGTCGCTGCTCCTGGAGATAACGCTTGTGCCGGTTACCCAGGAATAATTGCTCGAAACTTGACCGATTTTTACGCAAGTGTCAAGAGTGTCTATATATACGGCTTGATGAGGTCGCAGGAACCTTGGGTAATCTCTGGGAGAGCGGTATCTTGGTTGCGTGCTAAGCAGCAAAATCCTTTTGTAGTAGGGATTTCCGGATTGCGTGTTTATTCTTATAAATTTTTGGGTGCCATGGTCAGACTCCAGTGGAACGACCATGGCTGTTGTGCTTTCTGATGCAGAGAATAAGGGTAGCTCTGATGCAAAGGTGTCCTGTCGATGCAAGCCCAAGCCACTCAATCCTCCTCTTCCTATCGTTCCCGCAGTCTTGAACTCTTGGTGAAATATCACCAGGACAAGTCAATTCGCACTCGTAATAACCTCGTTAAGCTAAATGCTGGCTTGGTTCGAAAAATCGCCCACCGGATTAGCCACCAGTGCTCCGAGCCTTACGAGGATCTCGAGCAAATCGGTTACCTGGGGCTGATTCGCGCCATTGAGCGTTTCAACCCCAACCAGGGCTGCGCGTTTAGTTCCTTCGCAGTGCCTTACATTCGCGGTGAGATTCTTCACTTCCTGCGTGATCGTGCCACTTCCGTACGCATTCCTCGCCGTTGGCAAGATTTGCAGAAGTCGGCCCAGCGCGCTCGGGAAAAGTTGACCCGTGAGTATGGTCGTCAACCCTTCGATCAGGAGGTGGCTGATGAATTGAAAATTTCTGTAGAAGAGTGGCAGAACATTAAGCTGGCTGGCAAGAACCGCATGCCACTTAGCCTTGATGCCACGGTGTCTTATCAGAACGATTCTTCCTTGACCTTGGGCGATACCCTGCCCGATCCTTCCTTTATCCGTCAGCAGGCCCTCAACGATGAGCGCCAGCAGGTTCAGCGAGCCATGACTGAGCTGGAGGAGAAGACCCGTGCGGCGATTGAGTTCGTTTTCTATAACGACATGTCCCGCAAGGAAGTGGCTGAGCGCATCGGCGTGAGCCCTATGACTGTGACCCGTCGCATTCAGCGTGGGATTCAGCAGATGGTTACAACCATCCAGCCTCAGGTTCCTCAAACTGAGCAGTAAGAAAAACCTCAGAGCTAGATCGGTTGTGCAGTGATGCGCGATCGGTTGGCTGGGGTCAACTCAATGCATAGCAAAGTAGCGACACTAGGTTTAGGCCTGGGGTCGCTGCTTTGCGTTTGGATAAAATTTCTGGTGTTGGTTGGGAATTGTTGCTTGGATAGAGCCTTTGCTTTTGCCGGACATGGCATGCCATGTCTCTACTGAGGCTGAAAATCTGGGATGGGTCGTTTAGAAAAAACTGAAGGTTTTGCGACGGGGCTGGCTATAGCGTTTGTAGAGAGCTAGCTGAGTCCCGTTGTTGTTCCACTTCACTTGGTCGAAGACTTGGAAGAGGATGAAGAGGCCGCGACCACATTCACCCGATTCACAGGGAACTGGATCGCTCCAGTTGTCGCAGGCTCCTGGGGGAGGGGTGAAGCCTTGGCCTTCATCAGTGATAATCCAGCAAAGTTCGCGGTGGGTTTTGGCGTAGCGGATGGAGACTGATTTGCTGGGATCAAGACCGTTGCCGTGGCGGGCTGCATTGACTAAGGCTTCTTGGAGCCCTAGCTGGACTTCCATCTGAGATGCTTGGGGAATGTCCTGCATGAGGATATCCATAATGGGTTGCAAATATAGCGTTGATGGAAAACTCAGAGATTTCCAAGCGCGGCGGTTGAAACTGGCTGTGAGCTGTTCTGTTGAAAACTCAGCTAGGTCAACTGTCATGGCAAAACATTGGGAGTACTGTATCTAGTTTATCGAAACCTTCTCCCTTAGGCTATGGCGATCGCACTTCACGATGTATAGGCGGTTCCCCATTTGAATGCCGGGCAATGCTCTGGTATAAAGGCATGCTTTTCTTTCTGGGGGTAACTGTGCTGCCTTCTCGATAAGAATGGTGAGCTTAAATTAGGATCAAAAAGCGAAATTGGATTCTTAAGAAGCGTTGCGATGGGTCCCAAAAACCTCAGCGATCATTCGAGGGTGGTTTGACCCCCGAGTCTAGTGAAGGGTCTTACCCCTTGTACCTATTAAACAGGGGCAAGACCCCTGGGGGGTACCTTGCAGGGGCTGGGTTTCAGCAGATTGGAGAACGCTATATCGCGATGCTAGAACTGACCAAAACACCATGTCCAGAGGATTGCGCCTAATTTCTGTTTCTATGTGTTATCTCGGAACTTTGCTGCATAGCTCCCAGCTCCTGAGATGTTTGCTCTATGATTGGTGTTAATTATTACCTCAAGAGACATTAATCAGCTAACTCATCAGGGTTAGCGGCTTGCCTACCTAGCAAGTGTTTCGGGTTTAACTCGTTTCTGGGGCCGTGGCGTTACTTGAAAGTCCATTTGTGATCGACGTAATCTACTGTGCTTAGAAAGGAAGTTTTCCGTGCCATCTACGACGTCTAGTCCCGTGTCATCTACAACAACTACCCTTGCGAATAGTTCAGCTGCGGGTGCCACCGCTGCTGCAACGCCTAGTTCCAGCACGATTCTCTATGCGCGTTTGTTTGACGCGCTTGAGCCCAGTGCCATTGACCAGATTCTCTTGCAATTGGCCGCGAGTGCTATGCGCATGGGGGGCCACCGCTATGGTGCCTTTTTGGATGCGGCTGCAACTGCAGCTAAGTGTGCTATTTACACCACTTATTTGGAGCAGGGGCAGAACCTGCGTAAGACCGGTGGTTTGCACCATGTTGAGCCCAAGCGCGTTAAGGCGATCGTTCAAGAAATTGACGGTGCTTTGAATGAAGGCAAGCTGCTGAAGACTCTGGGCTCTCAGGAGCCTCGTTATTTGATTCGGTTCCCTCACCTGTGGATGCAGCAGTATCCCTGGGAGTCAAGCCAGCCTCGTTTGTTGACGAATCGTTTGACCTTGGGTGAGAAGCAGAAGATAGAGGAGACCCTTCCTAATGATCTGCCGGATGCTTGCTTGCTGAACTCTTTTCAGTTCATGGAACTGATTGAGTTACTGCATATGAAGTCCCAGGATCATCTGCCCCCCGATCGCCGCATGCCTTTGAGTGAGGCGTTGGCTGAGCACATTAAGCTGCGCCTTCTCTATTCCGGTACGGTTCTGCAGATTGATTCCCCTTGGGGTCTGCCTTTCTACGCTTTGGCGCGGACGTCTTACTCACCTAAGGGTGAGCAGGAGCGGGCCTATGTGGTGATTGAGGATGTTGCTCGTTTCTTCCGCCTGATGCAGGTTTGGGTGGATGAGAAGCCCGGTGTTATGCGGGCGCTTGAGGCATTTGATGTGGACCCTGATCAGCGGGAGCAGGCGCTTGGGGATCTAGATAAATTCTTGCAGGATTGGGCAGACAGGTACCACGTTGAAGGTGGCGAGCCGATGATTATGCAACTGGTGGTGGGCGATCGCGAGGATTAATAATCTCGTGGTGGTTCTTGTTAGGTGATGAGTTAGGGCTTTTGCTCTAGTTTTTAGAGGCGGTCTCCTTTGGGGGCCGCTTTCTTGTTGTTTGGGGC
>CALIGI010000062.1 GCA_938021205.1 uncultured Pseudanabaenaceae cyanobacterium | reverse complement strand
GCTCAGTAGATGAACACAACGGCACTAATTAGGCTCTTGCTAGGGAAGAATCTCCTAGCTTATCAAGAAGCAAGCCGACCCCACCTAGCCTCCCCTTGGAAAATGGGAGGAACAGATTAGAGAGATGCAGCAAGTCTCTTTGATTCAGACAGGCCAATGGCTCCTCCCCTTTTTTAAAGCTTCGCCCTGAGCAGGCCGAATGGGTCGGTTGGGAGGGGTGGGTTTCGATTCTGGGCAAGGAAAGGTCCAACCATTATTGGGATTCTCTTTCATCGCGATCGCCCTAGGGAATTCTCAGAAATAAGACATCCCAATCACAGTCTGATAGCGCTTGGAATAACTCTCCGAACCGCCTGGGGATAAATCCCCAGCCTAAGAGCGAAAGCCCACTAAAGTGGGCTGAAATCCAAGAGCTTAGGAATGAGGATTAAATTAGACCGTTAGGTTCCAAACGCTAGGGCTGACATGGCATGCCATGTCATGTCACTACGGTGGTATCAGGTCTTATTAAATTTCCATTCCTTAGGGCTGTTCAGTCCGTTTTAACGGACTTGAGTTTTTAGCTGTGAACTTTAGCTCACAGCAGCCAGACGAAGCCAAACTGGCAAAGGTTGAATGCAGATCTGTCCAGAGAACTGTTTTGCTTCGGATGATTAAATCCTAGGAAGTCCCTTAGAGAAAACTTCCTCTCGTATCAAAAGCGCAGTAACCTAGCTCTCCCCCCCAGCTCAAATATGTTCAAATAGAACCACAGCCCCTACCCAGGCTCAGCCCATGGTCCAAGCCCCCCGCAAAGCAACCTCCAATAACCTCACCCTCCAGGACTTCCTTGCCCTCCCCCAGGGGGACATCGCCTGCGAACTCCTCAACGGTCACGCCATCCCCAAAGTGTCTCCTCAACGCTTCCACTCCAAAACCCAAAAGACCCTCCTCATTCGACTCGAAAGCTGGAACACCGCCTCTGGCCACCCCCTAGGCGAAGTCGGCATCGAATGGTCCGTCACCCTGAAACACCAAGGCCGCGACTGGGTTCCCGTCCCCGAGCTCCTCTTTGTGTCCTGCGATCGCCTCCCCAACAACTGGACCGACGACGGCCCCTGCCCCGTCCCCCCAGAACTCGCCATCGAAATCATCTCCCCCGACCAAACCTTTGGCGAAATGGCCGAAGATATTGCTGAAAGGGCCACCGACTACCTCGCCGCAGGCATCTCCCGAGTCTGGATCGTCGATCCCAAAGCCAAAAGCATCACCGTCTTTTTCCCCAACGCGATCCCCATCACCCATCGCAGCGACAGCCTCCTCACCGATGAGCTACTCCCCAGCTTCCAGCTCACCGCCCAGCAGCTTTTCGACCAAGCTGGCCTCAACTAAATCACCCGAATATTAAACTCCCGCCGAATTTCCCCCAGCGGCCTATCCAAATAGCCCTCCCACTCCTTCCAAGGCCACTTCCTCACCATCTGCCGCGACCTAGCCCAAATCTTCAGCCCAGCGGGCACCGCCATCACCACCACCTTCAACGTCTCCCAAGGCTTCAGCGACTGCATCACCACCTTCGACTCATCCGTCCCCAAAAAATCAAACACATACTCCTTCTTCGGCACATCAACCGCCAAAAACGTCCACAGATCCTGCAACATCTCATCCGCCATCATCGTAGTTGTACCAAAAACTACGTGAGTCACATCATGGTTACTCAAATAAGCCCCTAGCTTTTCACTCGAAGCCTGACTCGTATCAAACAGCCCCGAATTCGCACCATAATACTCATCCAAGCCTTCGCGCAGCGTCATCCCACAGTCCTGGGCTTGATAACCCAGCCTGGCCTGGCTCGAAGACATCATTTGCGATGCAAGCATGTTGGAATCCATACTGCGCTCCTTCTCAAGTGAAGAGTCTTAGGATTAAATCTATCTCTAGCTTAGCCAAAATTTCTCGATTCAAGTTCCTGTGCTTAACACTTGGACAATTGCAAGAGACTGAAACGATCGCTCAGCCATTCACCCATCAAGACCCAGAAACAGGCTGAATCTTTACAATTTTGACATCGTTATTTATGGAAGCTCCATGGCAAAGCGATCGCAGAATTACAGCTTAGGCAAAATTTCTAGAAAAGAGTCTCCAGCTCACCAAGCAGCAAACCGACCCCACCTAGCCTCCTCATTCGGTCTGTTTAGGCCAAATCGACAGGCCGGGAGGTGGAGGGATTTCGATTCTGGGCAAACAAAGGAACTGCAATCGATGCAGCGCCTTTGTTTGAAGGATGGACGTAACTGGACTCGAACCAGTGACCCCCACGATGTCAACGTGGTGCTCTAACCAACTGAGCTATACGTCCGGGTCGGTCGCTTGACCGGCTCTGAGAATAGCACGGAGCTTGGAGCAAAACAACAGCTTTTACAAATTTCTGGCGATCTCAGCGAATGGGACATGGAGCAGCTTGGGGAAGAATCTAGCCAAGCTGAAGCCACCAAGCCATTTTAGGGACTCCTCGTCAGCAGCAAACCGCTCTAAAAGGTTGAATTCCTCAAAGATTTTGCACATTTTTTTATACAAGTTATCTAGACGAGCCGCTGAAAGCCATAGCCAGCAAGAACCGTTCGGAAACCCGTACAGCTCCATTAATTGCATGGAGCGATCGCAGACGGCTAAATTAGCACTCGTGGATTGAGAGTGCTAACGAGACACCGGTTTTTGAAACATTGGTCTTCGTTGGTGTAGCTCACCAAATTAATTGTTCGAATTGGAGGATCAAAAGAATGGCAGCTGTATCTCTCAGTGTCTCTACCGTTAAGCCCCTAGGCGATCGCGTCTTCATCAAAATCAGCGAGTCTGAAGAGAAGACCGCTGGCGGCATCTTGTTGCCCGGCGCGGCCCAAGAAAAGCCCCAAATTGGCGAAATCGTCCAGGTTGGCCCTGGTAAACGCAACGACGATGGCTCCAAGCAGACCATGGATGTGAGCGTTGGCGATAAGGTTCTGTACTCCAAGTACGCTGGCACCGACATCAAGCTGGGCAGCGACGAGTACGTGCTGCTGTCCGAGAAGGACATCTTGGCTGTCGTTAGCTAGAACTCTTTCCTAAAGGGCTGGTAATAGGTAATGGCGAATGGGTCATAGGTCGGAGCATCGCTTCGCTCTTGTCCCTATTACCCATTACCTTTCACCTATTACCACCTCAAAGTTTTTTAGCTCCTTCATTTTTAATCCCTTCAGTAGTTAGAGAGAGACCGAAATGGCAAAGCGCATTATTTATAACGAGAACGCTCGCCGTGCCCTGGAAAAAGGCATGGACATCTTGGCAGAAGCCGTGGGCGTGACCCTCGGCCCCAAGGGTCGCAACGTGGTGCTGGAGAAGAAGTTCGGCGCACCTCAAATCGTTAACGATGGCGTCACCATCGCTAAAGAGATCGAACTGGAAGACCACGTCGAGAACACCGGCGTTTCCTTGATTCGCCAGGCCGCTTCCAAAACCAACGACGCAGCAGGCGACGGCACCACCACCGCAACGGTGTTGGCCCATGCCATGGTTAAGGAAGGCCTACGCAACGTCGCAGCTGGCTCCAACGCCATCACCCTCAAGCGCGGCATCGATAAAGCCTCTGCTTTCTTGGTTGGCAAAATCAAGGAGCATGCTCGCCCCGTCGGTGACTCCACCGCGATCGCCCAGGTCGGCACCATCTCCGCCGGTAACGACACCGAAGTCGGCAACATGATTGCTGAGGCCATGGAAAAGGTTGGCCAAGAGGGTGTTATTTCCCTCGAAGAAGGCAAGTCCATGACGACTGAGCTAGAAGTCACCGAAGGCATGCGCTTCGACAAGGGCTACACCTCCCCTTACTTCGCCACCGACACCGAACGCATGGAAGCGGTTCTGGATGACCCCCTCATCCTGTTGACCGACAAGAAAATCGCCTTGGTTCAGGAGTTGGTTCCTGTGCTGGAGCAAGTGGCTCGCGCTGGCAAGCCCCTGTTGATCATCGCCGAAGACATCGAGAAGGAAGCCCTAGCAACCCTCGTTGTTAACCGTCTGCGCGGTGTGCTGAACGTAGCCGCTGTGAAGGCCCCTGGTTTTGGCGATCGCCGCAAAGCAATGCTGGAAGACATGGCTGTACTCACCGGTGGTCAGCTAATCACCGAAGATGCAGGCCTGCGTCTAGACACCGCTACCGTTGAGATGCTGGGCACCGCCCGTCGCATCACCATCACCAAAGACAGCACCGTCATCGTTGCCGAAGGCAATGAAGAAGGCGTTAAGTCTCGCTGTGAGCTGCTACGTCGCCAAATCGACGAGTCCGATTCCTCCTACGATCAGGAGAAGCTACAGGAGCGCTTGGCTAAGCTCTCCGGTGGTGTGGCCGTCATCAAGGTTGGTGCTGCAACCGAAACCGAGATGAAGGACCGCAAGCTGCGCTTGGAAGATGCCATCAACGCAACCAAAGCTGCTGTTGAAGAAGGTATCGTTCCCGGTGGTGGCACCACCTTGGCGCATTTGGTTCCTGACCTAGAGCAGTGGGCTGAAAGCAGCCTGGCCGGTGAAGAGCTAACGGGTGCTTTGATTGTGGCTCGTGCCCTCGCGGCCCCCCTGAAGCGTATCTCTGAGAACGCTGGCCAAAACGGTGCTGTAATTGCTGAACGCGTGAAGGAAATGCCCTTCAACAGCGGCTACAATGCAGCAACCAATGAGTTTGTGGACATGTTCGAAGCGGGCATTGTTGACCCTGCGAAGGTGACCCGCTCTGGTTTGCAGAATGCTGCTTCTATTGCAGGTATGGTGCTCACCACTGAGTGCATTGTGGTTGACCAACCTGAGAAGGATAGTGCTGCTGCGGGTGCAGGTGGCGATGGCATGGGCTTCGACTACTAAGTGGATGAATGGGTTCATTCACTTTTAGGGTGAGTGATTAAAGAGGGCATAGTGGTTTCAACCGCTATGCCCTCTTTAGGTTGCAGGCGTGACTTTTAAGCAGCCTAGGAGTATTGAGCTTTGCTTGTCCGGAATCAAAATCCCCCTCCCAACCGACCCATTCCATTCGGCCTATGAAGGGCAAAGCTTGGTAAAGGAGAGGAGCCATGGGCCTGGCAGAACAAAAGAACTTGGCGCATCTCTAAAATCTGCTGTTTCTCCCCTGTTTTGAGGGGAGGCTAGCTAGGTGGGATGGGGGTGCCGCTTGATGAAATGGGAGATTCTTTCCTAGAGATCGCCTAACCATATCTGATGAGTTCGACAGAGCAAAGCTGCCTAACTTCGGTTGGCCTGAACCAGACTGCTGACGTTCGGTTCCCCTTCTCTCTTGGGAGAAGGGGCTAGGGGATGAGGTCGATTTGTCGGCTGCCAAACTCAGGTTAGAAATGGCAAGATGTCAGGGTGATTTAAAAAATAGGAAGTCCCTTACGACGCTACTTTAGACGCGATCGCTCTCTTCAATTAGATCTCTTGCAGAAATCCTGGCCCTCTCCCTAAATCCCTCCCCAGCTTGAGAGAGAGACTTTGAGGCTCCCCTTTCCCCAGATTGGGGGGCAAGGGATCGGGGTGGATTTGCATTCGTGCAAGAGGTCTATTAATGCTTCAGGCTAGCGCTGATTGAACTTGAGTTCAATAGCTCCCTGAGTTCACTCCACAATCTCCACCAAGATAAAAAGTATTTAAAGACAGTATTGCAACTGGGCTTGTTTTTCGCTGAAAAATCCCATTAATGTATTTTTTTTGGCTACGGCAGTTCGTCTTTTCTCGTAAAATTACGCTGTCATCGACCTATGCATTCTTAGGGACTTTCAAGGAATAAAGTATCTAAAGCTAAGACCGTTCCCTGAGAGGTTGTTTGAGGAAGGCATCTAGCTATAGCAGGATGACCTAGGGTGCTGCTCAAATTAGCGGGATTCCGACGTTTCCTTGCGGGTCGAGGTTTCAAATTTAACGCTTGGCCGAATTCCCCAATAACCTCTGAACAGAGACGAAGGGAAGACAGCCAAAGCTAAAAGCCGCTGGTATCAACTCCACTCAACCAGAGGCGCTTAGCTTGGCATGTTCAAGTAACAGAATGATCAAATATTTGGAAGTCCCCACCCCATCTTTAGGGCCAATCCCTCTTCTAGACAATAGTTTTTTGATACCATTTTTTGTCCGTAAAAAACATCAATTAAACTTGTTCAAAACTTATTCTCTTACCTACGGATTCCCTTCAGTCTTCCAGTATTACTAGCTAGTGATATCAGAGAGATGAAATCCGAGATTTCCTGAGGCTTGTCAGTGTTCTCCCGAGATTTAGCAACTCTGAGCATCTAGTTCGTGTTGACCTGCCAAGGCTTGAGTCATGCCATTTACATTTTATTTTCCCTCAATCATCTAGTGAGGTTTTTCTGAGTCTCTTGATTAATGCAGTTTGGATGTTGCCAACCTGAGCCGAGGAAGCTTCTGGTCCTTGTAACCCATTCACAACGTCGTATCTCGCAAGCCATAGCCTATCTCACCCAACTCAGCATCTCGATCCACTCAGGTCATCATGAAACTACTCATCACCGGAGCCGCATCTCCTCGGGGCCAAGCCACCTTGGTTGCTGCATTAGCACAGGGTCACAGCGTTTATGCTGCACTCTCTCCTACCGAAACACAGCCCAGCAACTTATCTCCCCATCCTCAGCTCACCTGGCTCAACATTGACTGGCTAGAAGAGAGTGGCCAGGAAGGCATTACTGCCGTGAAGGGCATGGATGCCGTTATCCATCTCGATGAAGTCACCAGTGGCCCCTTCGAACGCCACTACCTGGGCACCGTTCAAACCACCGAACGGCTCATTCAAGCCATGGTGCGCAATCAGGTTCGTCGTTTGATACTCATGAGTTCTTTAGCAGTTTATGACTATGAGAAGCTGGTAACCGATCAATTATTGGACGAAACCAGCCCGCTGGAGTCTGCCTTGGAAACTCGCCCGCACTATGTCCAGACCAAGCTGATGCAGGAAGCCTTGCTATGCAGTTTTAGCGATTGCTGGGGTGGCCAGGCCACGATCCTACGTCCGGGCTTTAACTACAATCAACGGCAATTGTGGCAGCCTATTCTAGGTCTAGCTCGCGAGCTGTCCTCAGCCGGCCAAACAATCACCGATACAGCCGACATTTGCACCAGCCAGGCCAAGCGCCATTGGCAAATTAGCCCCCAGGGAAGCCTACCGCTATTACACACAGAGCATTTTGCCCAGGCGGCGATCGCCGCCCTGCAGCCCATTGCCATCGGCGAGACCTTCAACCTGGTCGATGATGATTTGCCCAGTCGCATAGATTACAACAAAGCCATCGCTAAAATCATGCCAACGGCTCAACCCATTCCGGTACCTTGGGTAATCGCACAGGTGTTGGAGCGTCTCCAGCAGCGCATGGGCATTTCCCTACCGCGTTTGCCGCGCAGTCTAGATCGGCAAGAGCTCAATGCCAGCTTTAAGCCACTACGCTACAGCAACATTAAGGCAAAGAGAATCCTCCACTGGCAGCCAGAAATGACTTGGCGGACAGTGCTGCAACAAACGGAGAACAGCGGGACGGAACAAACGGCAGGGCACCCGGATCAAGTAAGTCCCTATCACAACGCATGGATCAGGTCTGAGGAGGCGTTCATCAGATTACGGGATTCATAACTCCTCGTTCCTGAGTCACTCAAGCCTTGAAAAGCTTATTCGGGCTGATCATGTTTCCCTAGATTCAGCAACACTCAAAGAGAAATAGCCTGAAATTGAGGCATGAGCAGCCCAGTAACTCAGCCCAGTAACGGGCTAATGCATTTCCAAGCAATGGATACCATGGCTGCCAAAGCCACCACATAGGAAAGCGATCGCAACGGACCAATGCCAATAATGTAAAACAGGCCATGGGCAACGCGCGCCGCCAAAATTACAATCGAAGCAGTGGCAGTAGAAGCATCGGCATGTCCAGTCGCGTGAGCAACTAGAATTACCACCGCAATCATCGCCAGGTTGTCATGGTGATTACGCTGGGCGCGATCGGCTCGGCCCACCCAAGCGGGCAACCCTTCAGGCTGGGTATCGCGATTGCCCATTCCCCACTCTGCTCCAGCATTGGAAATACGGCCAATGGCAGGCACATGGTTCAGGGGAATAGACCACAGGGCCAGCAGCAGTAAACAAATCAGGTCAGTCGTCATAGCTAGGGCAAAAGGGTTAAAGTCCCCATAGTAAAGCGTGACGGGGTCCACAGATGCTGGGAAATCAGCAGTGAGGTGACCCGCCCCGGCAAAGTCGCAGCGGTTTGGTGAGTTGGATTACTCTGCCTAAAGTCGAGTTGCAATGCGAGGTACAGCTTGGGGGAAAATCGACCGGAAACCCGACTTGCGCTCTGCGACCGATTCCGGCGCATTGTCCCAAAGGCTTTGATAGAAGAAAAAGGAGACGCCTAAGCCTTCTGACTGGGCAGCTCGAACCTGTTGCTTGATTTGGACCATGCCAATACGGCGATCGCTCAATCCCGTCAAAATCCCAATCCCCGTGGGAATCTGAGTCTTGGCCTGGCGAATCTCCGGTCGGCGTAGATCGGCAACAAAATCCCGGTAGTTGCGACGATAAGCTTGGACAATCAGCTCATCCACCATGCCTCGCTCTAGCCAAATTTTCCAATCCTGGAGGTGATGACCGTAGGCAAAGTCATAGCGATTAGGCGAGACCGAGAAGACCAGGTCTGGCTGCACACTCTTGACTGCCCGATGTAGATTTGCCATGGCATAGGTAATTTGGTCCGCACGCCATTGAGTCCAGGCTCGGTCCGTTTCAAACAAGGGGACCTTTCGACCGGTTTCGGCCTTGTAGCGCGATCGCGTTAATTCGTCGTAACCAAATGCCCTAGGCAGACTCATATGGTCATCAAACTGAATGCCATCCACGTCATAGTGACTGACCAAATCAACTGCTAGGTCCCGCAACAGCACCTGAACATCTGCATGGAATGGATTGAGCCAAGCCATCGCCTTCCCGGAACTCAGCTTCGTACGCTGGCCATTGTGTTGCTGGGTCAACCAATCAGGATGGAGCAGCGCCACCTCTGACTGGGGCGGCACCATAAAGCCGTATTCGAACCAAGGAATGACTGACAACCCCAAGGCATGGGCCTGCTCCGTCAAGTCCGTCAGCAAATCCTGGCCCTGAAGCCCTCGGGATAGCTGGGGAATGCCAGCCGCTTTCGCGACTTCACTGGGGTAGGTGACATAGCCTCTTGTCCAAACCACGGGATAAATCGTGTTGAAATTGAGGCGGGCCAACTGCTCCAAAGCCCGACCCAGAGCTTGCTTATCCCGCAGCACCGCCATGTCACTGGTGGTCATCCAGACGCCCCGAATCTCAGGACGACTCGCATCCTTGGGAGCGGGTGCGATGTTCCAATCCTTGATGCCTGGCTGTTCGCTTTGCAGTTGCTCAAAGAAATCTTCGGGCAAATACTCTGCATCAGTAGGGGGAGCCTGGACGGGGTGACCGACAATCTCGGTCTCGGAGGGTCGCTGATTTTGAACAGAAGTCGAACTCGGCTGAGCCACCGCAGATTTCTGAGCAGGAGCCGTTAGCAACGACCCAGCAACAGGTCTAGAACTGGGTAACTCTGCTTCCGACGGAGAAACTGCCGATTTTGCTCTGGAAGCAGTCGCTGAAGCCGAGGAACGCTGAGCCAACAATTCAGAAGCGATTACAGCCTCGCCTAAACCTTGTCGCTGCTCGAATGGCATCTGCCCAGGCTCAGCAGGTGCAGCCGACTGAGCCGCCCCTAAACTGGCATTGCCTAGCAACATGGCTAAGACCCATCCCCAGACAAACAAGCCTGGCAAAATCCGCCGAGTCATGCGGTTGGGAAAGCAATGGAATAGCGATCTAAACAGATGCTGACGCCCAGCAGCCATTGACTGTCGCAAATGAAACCGATGCAATCCCATATTTCAAAACGGTGAAAGGGGTGAAAAACTTGCTTCCCTCGCAGTCAAAATTGGCCGTTTATGAGGCACTCATCAGTGGGGCAATGGCGATCGCTTAACCAGCAATTTCATGCCACCTCCCTCACTAACGGAACTCTCAAAAGTCCAGATTCTCAAAGAAAGCCAGGGCTTTAAATGCCTCAAAAAGCCACGCAGAACCATGTCTACAGGGAGTTTGAGCAGTAGCCCCACAATTAGCCCTACGACCCAGTTCAGAAGAAACAGGAAATTCAATTCATTTCAAATACCAGAAATTATGGCCACAGCCATTCACGTTCTCAGTAGAAATATCCAGCTTTTTCTTTAGGATTTTTTTTTAGATACCCAAGGAATACATGATCGCCACCAAAGCCCTCTACAACACCAGCCTCCACGTCATCAAACTGGCCACCTATATTTACTTCGGCACCATCACCCAAGACCCCCTCAGCTCCCACCTCGCCATGGGAGCCGCCGCCATCCCCGGCAACTGGCTCGGCTATAGCATTTCTCAATTGGATGGCTGGTAGTAGCATCCATGGGTAAACCAACCGACACAGTCTTCAGGTGTGATCGCGTCGAGAGCCTCGGTAATGGCGAGGTCAAGGGCTTCATGGGTGCGAGCCTCCTGAGCGCTTCACGACAGCCTGGGCCAGACTGCCATCAACCGCAGCTCAAGCCCAGTGTTAGCACTGTATGAATCGGAAATTTTGCGCCTATTCGATGCGGCGAAAGCCAGACCCCATTCGCAAATGTGAGTAACATCATGTCTTCTAAGCCTTCTCAAGCAAGCCTTTCGAAGGGTCAGCTCGATTTTAATCGAGCTGGACCTGTCGCTCGCAATCCAGGTTATTTACAAATTCGCGATCGCCTCAATCATCTAATCGAGCATTACCTCTCCCCTAAAATTCTGAGCCATAGTCTTAACGACCTACCCCAGCAGTTCACCCAGCCCCAAGCTCGCCCTTGGGGCAATATTGATTGGAAAGCCATTTGCCCTGAGCAAATTATTGGCATCGACCCACAGCTCTTCCTCAGCGTCATTGCTTCCTCAGTAGAAATTGAGGCTCCGATTCGAGCCTATTCTCTCATTAGTCGACAGTATTTAGCAGACATTCATCCCGCAATTACTCACTTCCTCAGCGGCTGTTATGACAGTGAGGGCAAGCTAATTGAAATGGGAGTTTGGGAGAAAGAAGAGCGTCAACATGCTCCGGCTTTTCGCAAAATCCATCAGCAACTGGCAGGCAAAGATTCCTCTCCCATAGCAAACAGTATTGTGGAGATCCCTAGCAGCGGCAGTGTTGTCAAAGATGCCTATCGTCATATCTTGCGCCGCATCACAACGGAATGGAGTGCCGTGGCCGTTTACCTGTGGCTCATGGCCCATTCCACTGGAGCATTG